>JALNYO010000061.1 GCA_023229765.1 Syntrophales bacterium
TGTCGAACTCAACCGTCGCGCCGGTGCGCAAGGTGTAGGCCGCCTCGATATGGTCGAGGATCGACTTGTAGGAATTAAGAGTCGTGAAGTGTACGAAGCACCAGGTGCGCTGGCACTTATCACTGCCCATCAAGAATTGGAGAATGTCTGCGTGGAACGCGATCTGGCTCGCTTCAAGCGAGCCAGCGAACAACGATGGGGCGAGCTCGTCTATGACGGCCTCTGGTTCTCACCTCTGCGTGAAGGCCTAGACAGCCTCTTCAATTTCGCTAATGAATATGTCACGGGTGATGTTCGTTTGAAGATGCATGCAGGCCGATGCTGGGTTACTGGACGTCGCAGCGAAGCCTCTTTGTACGACTTTGATATGGCGACATACGACGAGGGAGATACCTTTGATCAATCATTAGCAAAGGGATTTGTCGATCTCTGGGGCCTTCCTTCCCGTATCGCTTCTGCGCGAAATCTAAGAATGAAGAAGTAATCATGGCTTTATGGGGAGCAAGATTTTCGCATGGGCCTGCTGATGCGGTCTTCGCGCTCTCGCGGAGCATCGAGTTTGATTGGCGTTTAGCACCGTATGACTTGCGATCCTCTCTTGCTCATTTACAGGGACTTGAGGATGGGGGACTGCTTAACACGAAAGATGCAGGTCTCATTCGCAATGCCCTCAAAGAGTTACAGGGTGATGTCGAGTCTGGCGCATTCGTTCCCATCGACACTGATGAAGATGTGCATAGTGCGCTTGAACGTGGGCTTACAAAGAAGTTAGGCGAACTGGGCGGGGCACTTCGCGCTGGCCGATCAAGGAATGATCAAGTCGCAACCGATCTTAGGTTGTACGCGATTGACCACATGCTCAATGTTGCCGGACTTGTTTCAGATCTTCAGTCGACAATCCTCAATATAGCCAAAGAGTATGCGGATGCACCCGCTCCAGGTTTCACGCATTTTCAGCATGCACAGCCCGTGATCTTCGGTCACGAACTTGCCAAACATGCACATGCATTGGGGAGGGATGTAGATCGAATACATGATTGGTACGAGCGAACTTCGTTCTCTCCACTTGGTGCGGGCGCCCTTGCTGGCTCATCGCTTCCAATCAGCCCTGAAGCGAGTGCGTTGAATCTTGGATTCAAAGCACCCATTGCCAACAGTATTGACGCAGTGAGTGATAGAGATTTTGTCGCAGAGGCCTTGTTTACTATCGCGATGGTCGGACTTCATCTTTCACGTATGGGAGAGGAGTGGTGTTTGTGGACCTCGACTGAATTTGGATGGGCCAAACTTGATGATGCGTACGCGACTGGCTCATCCATAATGCCGCAGAAGAAGAATCCTGATATTGCCGAACTTGCGCGCGGAAAAGCCGGAAGAGTTATTGGAAATCTCACGACAGTCTTGACCATGCTTAAGGGCCTGCCGTTCGCGTACAACCGTGATCTACAAGAAGACAAAGAGCCACTCTTTGACTCTATCGACACGATGAACCTAGTGATCCCGGCGTTCTCCGGAATGATCGCCACGACGGTTTTCAACCGGGAGAAGATGGCGATGTCAGCCTCAACTGGTTTCTCGCTGGCCACCGAAATCGCGGATTTCCTGGTACGTGCTGGCATTCCATTCGCGAGCGCCCACGAAGCAGCGGGAGAGTGCGTTCGCAAGTGCGAGTCGACTGGTCGCGAATTGCACGAGTTAACGGACAAGGAATTCACGGCGATTCATCCGGCCCTGTCAGCCGGGGTCCGAGATGTGCTCTCCGTCTCTGGGGCACTTGCTTCCCGCGTCATGTTTGGTGGCACAGCACCTGTTCAGTTAACTTCGCAAATCGCTACTCTCGAATCGCAGATCGCCCGGAGCCATAAGTGGATTACCAGCGAGATCAAGCGCTTTTCGGGCATGATGGGGCAATGAACTTACTCGATGACCTCAAGTGGCGTGGATTGTTGGCGCAGTCAACTGATGAAACTGAGTTGAAAGCGGCACTTTCCAAGCCGGTCACCTTGTACGCGGGTTTTGATCCAACTGCTCCAAGCATGCATGTCGGAAACCTTGTCATCTTGACAGTTCTCAGAAGATTTCAACTCGCCGGACACCACGCGATTGCACTTGTCGGTGGTGCGACGGGTTTGGTGGGGGATCCGAGTGGTAAGAATGAAGAGCGGACTCTCAATACAGAGGAGATAGTCGAAGAGTGGGTTTTGCGTTTTCGAGGACAGTTCTCGAAATTCTTGGATTTAGATGCATCAACGAACCCCGCACGTGTAGTAAATAACTTGGATTGGACTGCGCCACTTTCTGCGATCGATTTCTTGCGAGACATCGGGAAACATTTCAGTGTTAATCAAATGCTGGCAAAGGAATCTGTCTCTGCTCGATTAGAAGGCGGGGGAATTTCCTACACGGAATTCTCATACCAAGTCCTTCAATCACTTGATTTTCTTGAACTTTTCAGACGCCACAACTGCATCATGCAAATTGGTGGTTCTGATCAGTGGGGAAATATTGTTGCTGGTTTGGATCTCATACGTCGCGTCGAAGGCGGCAGCGGTCACGCTTTAACCATTCCGCTGCTGGCAAAAGCCGACGGCGCAAAATTTGGTAAGACGGCGGGCGGAAGTGTGTGGCTCGACTCAACGATGACATCACCATATGCGTTCTACCAATATTGGTTGAATACCGAAGACCGCGATGTCATTAAATTCCTCAAAGTATTTTCTTTTCTTTCACACGATGAAATTAATGAACTAGAAAAATCTCACAATGAGAATCCGGGTGCGCGCACCGCGCACCGCGCCTTGGCTCGCGAGCTCACGACGCTGGTTCACGGGTCACAAGATTGCGAACGAGTCGAAGCCGCCTCGCGGGCTCTCTTTGGACAGGGAGAGCTCTCAGAGCTCGACGAAGCCACGCTGGAGAGCGCCCTAGCCGAGCTCCCACACGTATTTGTGGAGTCCCGCGAAGAGATCCCGACCTGGGTGGACCTGGTGGCGGCATCCGGGGTGGTGGATTCCAAGTCGGCGGCTCGTCGGGTGGTCAAAGAGGGTGGCGCATATCTCAATAACGCGAAAATCGCCGGCGAGGAGTTCGCGCCCGCGGAAAAAGACTTCTTTTTCGGCCGTTTTGCCATCCTGAGAAAAGGCAAGCGAGACCTCATTGCGGTGGAGATTTCGAAAAAAGCCTTATAAATCAAGGTTTTGGCAGGCGCCCATTCGCGGTTCGATCTCGATTTGACCCTGGGCTGAGCGCGACATATAGTTACGCTCCTTGCAGTGCACCGGACGATTTAAGGCCGGACAGCAAGGACTTCCTTCAAATTCGAAGTGAGTGGTTTGCGTGCGGTTTGACCGCACAAGCGCCTCTGGACTAGATTTGTAGGTCTGCCCTGAAAATGAAGAGAGATCTTCGGAAGCAGTGCGCATCCGTACCTTGAGAACTCAACAGCGTGCCATAAGTCAATGCCAATGTGGCTCCTCTTGCCATGTCTGAAAACTTTCGGGTTTTGAGCGTGAAAGAGTGAGACCACGAAGTAATACCTCAATGAGGTATGGCACTAGCTTTCCAGCTTTGCTGGAGAGCAAAAAGCTATACCCGTTGATTTCCTTTGGTAAAGACAAAAAAATAACGTCAGTTATTAATAGTCTGTACGCCAGATAAAAACTTTCTATGGAGAGTTTGATCCTGGCTCAGGACGAACGCTGGCGGCGTGCTTAACACATGCAAGTCGAGCGATGAGATCCCTTCGGGGATGGATTAGCGGCGAACGGGTGAGGAACACGTGAGGAATCTGCCTTCTACTCTGGGATAACTCCGGGAAACCGGGGCTAATACCGGATATGAAACTTGGTGGCATCACCGAGTTTGGAAAGTTTTTCGGTAGAAGATGACCTCGCGGCCTATCAGCTTGTTGGTGAGGTAATGGCTCACCAAGGCGACGACGGGTAGCCGGCCTGAGAGGGCGACCGGCCACACTGGGACTGAGACACGGCCCAGACTCCTACGGGAGGCAGCAGTGGGGAATATTGGGCAATGGAGGAAACTCTGACCCAGCGACGCCGCGTGCGGGATGAAGGCCTTCGGGTTGTAAACCGCTTTCAGCAGGGAAGAAGCGAAAGTGACGGTACCTGCAGAAGAAGCACCGGCTAACTATGTGCCAGCAGCCGCGGTAATACATAGGGTGCAAGCGTTGTCCGGAATTATTGGGCGTAAAGAGCTCGTAGGTGGTTCGTTACGTCGGATGTGAAAATCTGGGGCTCAACCCCAGACCTGCATTCGATACGGGCGAACTAGAGTGTGGTAGGGGAGACTGGAATTCCTGGTGTAGCGGTGGAATGCGCAGATATCAGGAGGAACACCAATGGCGAAGGCAGGTCTCTGGGCCATTACTGACACTGAGGAGCGAAAGCGTGGGGAGCGAACAGGATTAGATACCCTGGTAGTCCACGCCGTAAACGGTGGGCACTAGTTGTGGGAACCTTCCACGGTTTCTGCGACGCAGCTAACGCATTAAGTGCCCCGCCTGGGGAGTACGATCGCAAGATTAAAACTCAAAGGAATTGACGGGGCCCCGCACAAGCAGCGGAGCATGCGGCTTAATTCGACGCAACGCGAAGAACCTTACCAAGGCTTGACATATACCGGAATATGGCAGAAATGTCATAGCTGTAAAAGGTCGGTATACAGGTGGTGCATGGTTGTCGTCAGCTCGTGTCGTGAGATGTTGGGTTAAGTCCCGCAACGAGCGCAACCCTCGTTCTGTGTTGCCAGCATTTAGTTGGGGACTCACAGGAGACTGCCGGGGTCAACTCGGAGGAAGGTGGGGATGACGTCAAATCATCATGCCCCTTATGTCTTGGGCTGCACGCATGCTACAATGGCCGGTACAAAGGGCTGCGATACCGCAAGGTGGAGCGAATCCCAAAAAGCCGGTCTCAGTTCGGATTGGGGTCTGCAACTCGACCCCATGAAGTCGGAGTTGCTAGTAATCGCAGATCAGCAACGCTGCGGTGAATACGTTCCCGGGGCTTGTACACACCGCCCGTCACGTCACGAAAGTCGGTAACACCCGAAGTCAGTGGCCCAACCGCAAGGAGGGAGCTGCCGAAGGTGGGATCGGTGATTGGGACGAAGTCGTAACAAGGTAGCCGTACCGGAAGGTGCGGCTGGATCACCTCCTTTCTAAGGAGTTCCTTAGATGTAAGCGCCTTTCGAGGTTGCTTACGTGGAGCATTGACTTAGGTTTATTGAATTTTAGAATCCCTAGTACAACCGAAAACCTTTAACGTTTACGTTGAGGGTTATTAGGAGTGGAACCGGCTCTTCTCTATGAAAACTAACTAGGCACGTTGTTGGGTCCTGAGGGGACGGCTAGCGCCGCACCTTCTGGACTTAGTAAGCAGGTCAAACCCGGTGAATTTATTCGCAAAGGTGGCCACGGCATACTGAGTACCGCCCGTAGCTTGAGAACTACACAGTGGACGCGAGCATCTTTGTGGTCAAATTATTAAGTGCACATGGCGGATGCCTTGGCACCAGAAGCCGATGAAGGACGTAGGAGGCTGCGATAAGCCTCGGGGAGCTGTCAACCGAGCTGTGATCCGAGGATTTCCGAATGGGGAAACCCAGCCAGAGTAATGTCTGGTTATTCCCGCCTGAACACATAGGGCGGGTAAAGGGAACGTGGGGAAGTGAAACATCTCAGTACCCACAGGAGGAGAAAACAACCGTGATTCCGTTAGTAGTGGCGAGCGAAAGCGGAAGAGGCTAAACCAATACTGTGTCAAGCCGGCAGGCGTTGCAGTATCGGGGTCGTGGGACCAGTTGGAATGGACTTCCGTTCGTTCAATGAGTCAAAAATTAGTTGCGTAGATGAAGGACGTGGGAAAGTCCGGCATAGAGGGTGAGACCCCCGTAATCGAAACGCAGTTAACTCATTACTGGTATCCCAAGTAATACCGAACTCGAGGAATTCGGTATGAATCTGGCGGGACCACCCGCTAAGCCTAAATACTCTCTGGTGACCGATAGCGGACTAGTACCGTGAGGGAAAGGTGAAAAGAACCCCGAAAGGGGAGTGAAATAGATTCTGAAACCGTGTGCATACAAGCCGTAGGAGCGACGTAAGTTGTGACTGCGTGCCTTTTGAAGAATGAGTCTACGAGTTAGTGTTATGTGGCAAGGTTAACCCGTCGAGGGGAAGCCGTAGCGAAAGCGAGTCTGAATAGGGCGAATGAGTCGCATGATCTAGACCCGAAGCGAGGTGATCTACGCATGGCCAGGTTGAAGCGCGGGTAAGACCGCGTGGAGGACCGAACCCACTAATGTTGAAAAATTAGGGGATGAGCTGTGTGTAGGGGTGAAAGGCCAATCAAACTTCGTGATAGCTGGTTCTCCCCGAAATGCATTTAGGTGCAGCGTTGCGTGTTTCTTGCCGGAGGTAGAGCTACTGGATGGTCGAGGGGGCCTACAAGCTTACCAACATCAGCCAAACTCCGAATGCCGGTAAGTGAGAGCGCAGCAGTGAGACGGCGGGGGATAAGCTTCGTCGTCGAGAGGGAAACAACCCAGAATAGCAACTAAGGTCCCAAAGCGCGTGCTAAGTGGAAAAGGATGTGAAGTCGCATAGACAACCAGGAGGTTGGCTTAGAAGCAGCCACCCTTAAAAGAGTGCGTAATAGCTCACTGGTCAAGTGATTTCGCGCCGACAATGTAACGGGGCTCAAGCACGCCACCGACGTTCTATCATTCACACACTATCCCGGCCGTAAGGTCCAGGAGTGTGGATGGGTAGGGGAGCGTCGTGTGACTGGTGAAGCGGCGGAGGAATCCAGCCGTGGAAGTCACACGAGTGAGAATGTAGACATGAGTAGCGAGAGTTGGGTGAGAAACCCAACCGCCGAAAGACCAAGGGTTCCTGGGCCAGGCTAATCCGCCCAGGGTAAGTCGGGACCTAAGGCGAGGCCGTCAGGCGTAGTCGATGGACAACCGGTTGATATTCCGGTACCCGCTTTAAATCGCCCATAACGAATCCACTAAAGCTTTTGCGCCTGAAGTGAGCTCGGCTTTTGTCGAGTGAATGGAGCGCGCGGAGTGGTGTGGTAGTAGTTAAGCAATGGTGTGACACAGGAAGGCAGTC
This sequence comes from Syntrophales bacterium, assembly GCA_023229765.1. Classification (NCBI taxonomy): domain Bacteria; kingdom Pseudomonadati; phylum Thermodesulfobacteriota; class Syntrophia; order Syntrophales; species Syntrophales bacterium. The sequence goes on from JALNYO010000061.1 coordinate 7,136, forward strand.
CAACCCGGGCGATGGTTGTCCCGGGGTAAGGTCGTAGGGAGAGACGTAGGCAAATCCGCGTCTCACATATCCTGAGAGCTGATGCCGAGCCGTATGGCGAAGTGGATGATCCTATGCTGTCGAGAAAAGCATCTAGCGAGATTTATAGCGGCCCGTACCCGAAACCGACACAGGTGGTCAGGTAGAGAATACCAAGGCGATCGAGAGAATCATGGATAAGGAACTCGGCAAAATGCCCCCGTAACTTCGGGAGAAGGGGGGCCCTTTGACGTGTAGGAATTTACTTCCGAAGCGTTAGAAGGCCGCAGAGACCAGGCTCAAGCGACTGTTTACCAAAAACACAGGTCCGTGCGAAGTTGCAAAACGATGTATACGGACTGACGCCTGCCCGGTGCTGGAAGGTTAAGGGGACTGGTTAGCCGCAAGGCGAAGCTGAGAACTTAAGCCCCAGTAAACGGCGGTGGTAACTATAACCATCCTAAGGTAGCGAAATTCCTTGTCGGGTAAGTTCCGACCTGCACGAATGGTGTAACGACTTTAGCGCTGTCTCATCCGTGAACTCGGCGAAATTGCATTACGAGTAAAGATGCTCGTTACGCGCAGAAAGACGGAAAGACCCCGGGACCTTTACTATATCTTGATATTGGTGTTCGGAACGGTTTGTGTAGCATAGGTGGGAGACTGTGAAGCGGGCACGCCAGTGTTTGTGGAGTCATCGTTGAAATACCACTCTGATCGTTTTGAACTTCTAACCTCGGTCCGTAATCCGGATCAGGGACAGTGTCTGGTGGGTAGTTTGACTGGGGCGGTCGCCTCCTAAAAAGTAACGGAGGCGCTCAAAGGTTCCCTCAGCCTGGTTGGTAATCAGGTGTCGAGTGTAAGTGCACAAGGGAGCTTAACTGTGAGACAGACATGTCGAGCAGGTGCGAAAGCAGGAACTAGTGATCCGGCGGTGGCTTGTGGAAGCGCCGTCGCTCAACGGATAAAAGGTACCCCGGGGATAACAGGCTGATCTTGCCCAAGAGTCCATATCGACGGCAAGGTTTGGCACCTCGATGTCGGCTCGTCTCATCCTGGGGCTGGAGTAGGTCCCAAGGGTTGGGCTGTTCGCCCATTAAAGAGGCACGCGAGCTGGGTTCAGAACGTCGTGAGACAGTTCGGTCCCTATCTTCTGTGCGCGCAGGAAACTTGAGAAGGGCTGTCCCTAGTACGAGAGGACCGGGACGGACGAACCTCTGGTGTGTCGGTTGTTATGCCAATAGCACCGCCGATTAGCTACGTTCGGAAGGGATAACCGCTGAAAGCATCTAAGCGGGAAGCTCGCTTCAAGATTAGGTTTCCCACCGGTTTACCGGGTAAGGCCCCCAGCTAGACGACTGGGTTGATAGGCGGGAAGTGGAAGAGTCGCAAGACTTGTAGCTGACCCGTACTAATAGGCCGAGGATTTAACTACAAAGCTGCTACGCGTCCACTGTGTGGTTCTCGAGATACGGTCGAGAACCAAATGATTGATATCTCAATAGAGTTTCGGCGACCATAGCGTGAGGGAAACACCCGGCTCCATTCCGAACCCGGAAGTTAAGCCTCACAGCGTCGATGGTACTGCACGGGTGACCTTGTGGGAGAGTAGAACGTTGCCGAACATCCTTTAAGAGAAGGGGCACTTTTAACTAAGTGCCCCTTCTCTATTTTCTATCTATAGTTGAAATTAGGATCTTCACTCGGAATGGAGCAAGGACATGGATTCACGACGCC
>JALNYO010000062.1 GCA_023229765.1 Syntrophales bacterium
ATCTCTGCGTTCCTCCTCCGTCAGTGTTACTCGATATCTTGGTTGCATGGCGACCTCCTTCATTGAGTTGTCGCCAGAATATCATACTTTCTCTAAATACGAAAGATAAAATGTTACATGGTACTAGGTTACCCATCGGAATCGAAAATAATGCATGGCCCAATAGACTTGAACCACCAGGATACTTGGCCCGAGCGATTGTTGCTGATTTGCGTGCTAACTTTGGAGCAGGGGTTCAAATGATGAAAACGCTTTTTCGGTAATTCGTCCAAGGATAGAGACAGACGCGCCCTCTCTTACTGATATTTTTCTTGTTATATTAGAGTATTTGTTCTAAGTTAGAATAAATACTCTACCAAGACAGGAGAAAACGCCATGAAGGTTCTGCTCATCCAGCCCCCAAGTCATGCCCCCCTTACCGATCAATTTTTCTTGTTTGAGCCATTGGCCTTGGAATATCTCGGGGCAGGTCTCAAGCTGGACGGCCATACTGTCGAGATTCTTGATGCCCGGTTGGAGCCGGATATCGAAGGGGTTTGCCGCAGGTTTCAGCCGGATTTGGTAGGCCTCACCGGTTTCACCAGCCACGTCAATATCATCAAGAATATTACGGCCCGTCTCAAGGCCATCTTCCCGGAACTCTTCGTAGTGATTGGGGGGCACCATGCCACGGTGCAACCTGAGGATTTCAACGAACCGGACATTGATGTCGTGGTCATCGGCGAAGGAGTTTTCACTCTGCGCGAGATAGCCGGGGCCTTAAAAGCAGGGGCACGCCTCTCGGAGATCAAGGGGCTGGCTGTCCCGTGTTCGGAAGGGATGATGTTCAGTGCGCCACGGCCCTACACCGACCTGAACGATCTCCCTTTTCCCGATCGCTCACTGACGGCCCGCTACCGGAAACATTATTTCAGCGAATGGTTCAAGCCCCTGGCCTCGGTGCGCACGTCGCTGGGCTGCACCGCCCGCTGCAACTTTTGCGCCCTCTGGTCCATTACCGGCGGCAAATATCTGCGCCGCGATCCGGCGGCAGTGGTGGCGGAGCTGAAGGCCATTGCCGAGCCGAATGTTTTTTTCTGCGATGACGAATCCATGTGCGATGCAAAACGGATGGACCGACTGGCCGACCTGATCCAAGAGGCGGGGATAAAAAAGAACTACTTTCTCTATGGCCGGGTGGATACCATCATCAACCACCCGGCCCTGTTCGCCAAATGGGCAAAAATCGGCCTGGCCCAGGTTTTTGTCGGCATGGAGGATTGTTCCGACCAGCGACTCAAGACCATGAACAAAGGGATAACCACAGAGCAGCAGGGCCGGGCGGTCAAAATTCTTGATGAGCTGGGGATCATGATGTACGCGTCCTACATGGTCAATCCGGACTACAGCCGTGCGGATTTCCGCAATTTGCTCGCCTATGTGCGACAACGGAAGCACAAGTACGCCACTTTCACCGTGATGACCCCGCTTCCCGGTACCAAGCTCCATGCCGAGCGATACGGAGAGATATTGAGCCACAAGCCGGAACTCTACGACATGGTCCATGCCCTTCTCCCCACCACCCTGCCGCTTCCGGAGTTTCATGGGGAAATGGCCAACCTCTGGGCCAAAGCGGTGCCGTTTTACAGGATCATCCCCACCCTTGCCCACTTCGGACTGCAAGGCATGCTGCAGCGAATACGCCTGTTCGGCACTGTTCTCAAAAAGATTCGTTTGGCCCACTTGGATTATGAGAGATGAATGAATTGTACAGGAAAGGACCGGAGGCTTTGCAATAATCATCGCTGCCTCTATCTGGTAACATATCAAATATGAAAACCCGTGACAAGATCATAGAGACAGCCATCCAGCTCTTTAATGAGCAAGGCACCAAAGGGGTGACCACCAACCATATCGCCGCGACCGTCGGCATCAGCCCGGGCAATCTCTACTATCATTTCCGCAACAAGGAAGACATCATCCGCGCCATCTTCGACCAGATGGACGCCTACGGCCTGGAACAGTATCAGCTGATACTCGAACGGTTTCAGCCCGGCACCCTGGAAACGATGGAACAGACCTTTGTCATGATCCAGGAATACAATTGGCGCTACCGATTTTTCAAACGCGAGCTGACCTCCCTGATCATGAACGATCCGCTCCTCAATGACCGTTTCCACCGAACCCATCACGCTATGCTCGGTGTTATCCTGCAATCCAATGACTATTCCGTTGCCACAGGAACACTGAAGCCCATGTCCGAAAAGGAGATGGCCCTCTTTACCGAAGAGATTTGGCTGGTGACTCTCTTCTGGCTTAACTACCTGGAGGTTGGCGGGGAAGAGGTCAATGAGGAAACACTCCGGAGGGGAATTGACCTCTTACGAAACCTGATCCGGCCACAGCTCACGACCAAGGCGGCAGCCGAACTGGCAAAACGGGAAGGTCGTAAACCTTGAAAAAAGTGGGAGATGCAAAGACTATCCGCACCTCCCGTTGACTAATTTAAACCGGGAAGCCAAATCGGAAGGGCGAAGAAACCGATCCGCCCTCATTCGGCTAACCATTTGAAAACGAGTTTTTCTACAGACTCGTTATGCGAGCAGATGAATATCTAAGGAGGGCTTATGGCAGTTATCATCATCCAGGCCATCGCCGCCGCCATCTTTCTAGTGGGCACAATATGGCTAGGCACTAAGATAAGGCGTATTCCCGAGAAGAGTGCGGCAGAAAGGGCCAGCCGCATCAGCCACCTGCTTTATTGGAGCTGTCTGGTGTTGCCCGGGCTAGTCAGTCTCTTCCACCCGGGCCTCCCTCGTTATGACGAGTTACTCGGAGTACCGTCTCTCCCATGGCGATCGGCCATGCTCGGAATTGGCTTGTTGTCGTTGTCGGTGGGGTTCGGCTTCTTAATCAGTTCAAATCACTCGTTGATCAAGTTGGGAAGAGGGACAGCGGCTTTTCTACTAACGAAACAAATGGTCAGAGTGCGTCTCTACCAGTGGACCCGGAATCCCATGTCTCTTGGCTACTACTTGGCGTGCGTGGGAATGGGCTTAATAGCTGATTCCACCGCTGTAACGCTTGGTGCCTTGTTGGTAATCATTCCCATCCACATGATTAACTTGCGGTACTTCGAAGAGAGGGAATTGGAACTTCGATACGGGAAACCCTATATCGAGTACAAGCGGCGCGTTCCTTTTATGTTCCCGAGGTTTCCATGCGGGAAGGAAAAGCGCACATAACGAATAAGGATAAAACGAACAAAACAATAGATAGTTATTCAATTACAAGGAGTAATCAATGCCCAGTGTGATAGCTAACGGAATTCAGATCGAATATGATTCTTTTGGTGACAGTTCGTCTCCAACGTTGTTATTAATAATGGGAGGCGGGAGCCAGATGATTTATTGGGAAGTCGAGTTCTGCAAGTTATTGGCAAAAAATGGGCTCTTTGTGATTAGGTTCGATAATCGAGACATCGGCTTGTCGACAAAATTTGAAAATGCCGGCATTCCCGACATGATAGCGGCCATGAGAGGTGAACCTGTAACCCCGGCATACACTCTTGAGGATATGGCAGATGATGCTGTTGGTTTGCTTGATGCTTTGGACATAGAGAAGGCACATATCTGTGGTGCTTCAGTGGGTGGCATGATAGCCCAGATCTTATCGTTTCGGCATCCTGAGCGTGTCCTGAGCTTGACCTCTATCATGTCGAGCACAGGAAATCCTGAACTACCACAAATAAAACCGGATGTTTTAGCTGAGGTATATAAACCTGTTCCGGACGGACGCGAAGCGTATATTGAACACAACGTGAATATGTGGCGCAAGCTCTGGAGTCCTGGATTTCCTTTTGACGAAAAGCGATTGCGGGCTCTCGTGGCCGAGAGCTATGACCGTTCTTATTACCCGCAAGGCATGGCACGTCAAAGCGCGGCTGTTCTTACCCATGGTTATAGAAAATCATCTATTTCATCGATAAAAGTCCCAACGCTCGTAATACATGGAGATAAGGACCCATTCATGTCAGTGGAAGGGGGCAAGGAAACAGCGCAGTTGATACCCGGCGCAAAACTGTTGATAATTGATGGAATGGGTCATGACATGCCAAAAGAGGCTTGGCCGGAAATAATCGATGCTATTTCTAATCATATAACGCACGCTAACGGAAATAACTACAGATAACTTCATAAAATGACATAACAGGAACAATTGAACAATTGAACAATTGGGGACAGCCACTTATTTACGGTGAACTAATCCGTGGCTTAAGTAAACAGTCCCCAAAAAACTGCCGAGGCAGACAAAGGGAGCAAGAATTTAGCGGGAAAATGATCGGCACCTTCGTTAATTTGTTAATTACATCATGATGCTAAGTCAGTTCCGCGCGCGGAACTGACTTGAACTGACAAGCCGTGACAGCGGAACGTCAATAAGTTGTGTTGATGGTGAATCGGGCAGAGGAGAATTGAATGGAAGCTGACAGCGGACGGATTGATGTATATTGTCATTCGATGACCCCGGCGTATCGCGAGGCGATCGCCTCGCTGGGACCAACTATCCGGACGCCGCAGTGGAGCCCGCAGGGGACCGTCGACTTTCTGGACCGGCACGGCAGCGTCGCTGCAGTGCTGTCGTTGTCGGTACTGGGGGTTCATAACGGCGATGATGCGGAGGCGCGTAAACTTGCCGTCCGCTGCAACGACGAGGCGGCGGAATTCGTCGCCCGGCAGCCGCAGCGCCTCGGAGACTTCGCTACACTGCCTATTCCGGACGTGGACGGGGTTTGCGAAGAGGCGGGCCGGGCCTTGGATGTGTTGAAGCTCGATGGGATCGGGCTGCTGTCCAGTTACGGCGGCAAGTATCTCGGCAACCCGCTGTTTGATCCGCTCCTGGAAGCCTTGGACAAACGCTCCATGGTGGTCTTGATTCACCCCAATAACCCTTTCGGCGCCATAGATATGGCAGGGCAGAAGATCAACTGGGTGTTCAGAGCCTGACGCGCAAAGAACGGGGCACTTGCGAATGCCCGGGATATATTGTGGCCAATAAAGCTAATGTTACTGATGGACGATCCGGATACCCAGGTCATTGCCCTTTATATTGAAGGCATGGATGAGCCGCGAAGGTTCCTGGCGGCAATGAAAAATGCCCGTTTTGCAAAACCAGTGGTCGCCTACAAGACCGGAAACTCCCGCACCGGCAATCAGGACTCCGGTTCCCTGGCCGGAAAGCAGGAAATCTACGAAGGGGCGCTCAAACAGGCGGGGGTTCTTCAAGTTGACAGCGCAGAGCGGCTTCTGGATACAGCGCGCGCCCTGGCCCTTTGCCCGCTTCCCGGCGGAGGAAAAGTCGCAATTCTTACCGGTCAGGCAGGCCCCGGGATAGCGGCCGCGGATGTCTGCGAGTCCAAAGGTCTGGAGATAGCCGCCTTTTGCCCGGAGACTCAGCTATTGATCAACAACCTGCTTCCCCCCCTTGCCCTGCGCACGAACCCCGTGGATATGGGGCCCGCCTGGTACAACACTCAAGCGATTGAGGGCATCATCGAGGCGGCCATGGAAGATGACAATGTGAACGGCGTTCTGCTGCTAATGGTATTCGCGTCAACCAACAGGGATGCCATAGCGGGCTTTTCCAGACTCCTGCTGCAATGGAAACAGAAAAAACCGGTTATCTCCTGTCTGCTCTCCCCACCGGGAATCTGGGACGAGGAAATCCGGCAACTCGAGGCAGGAGGCGCACTCGTCAATTTTCCCACCCCGGAGCGGGCGGCGGGCGCCCTGGCGGCGCTCTGGGAGTATCGGAAAATGAGCAGCTTTGAAGATAGAATCTAAAACCTGGCAGGCGATTGTTTTTGATTTTGACGGCACATTGGCGGGGCTTAACATAGATTTCGCCCTGATGCGCGCCGCCGTACTGGATTTGCCTCTCTGCCGGTCCATTCCAGAAGAAAAGCTCACAGGCCTCTACACCCTTTTTTCGATCTTGCCGATGCAGGCGGCTGCAGGGCTTCATCTGTTGCGCTTTTACAGATGAATTGGTTCAGAACGAATGAGCGGCTCTATGCTGATGGCGTGTCTCTTGAGAAGCTTCCAGAGCGTTACCCGGCTGATTCCCAGCAGACGGGCCGCCTCTTGCCGGTTTCCCCCCGTATTTTCAAGGATTCGGAGCAGCTCTTCTTTACGTGTCCGGCCGCCCTCCCCCTTTTGGGGGCGGCAAGGAAGGCGCATTCCCACCGGATGCAGCGATGGTAGGTGGTGGGCAGAAATCAGCTCTTCACGGCATACGACGAAGGCGTATTCGAGGACGTTGATAAGTTCCCGGATATTGCCGGGCCATTGCGAAGCAATCAGAAGCCCCATTGCCTGCTCCGTAACCCCCTGAATGTCCTTTCCCGTCCTCATCCGGATGGTTCGTATGAAATAATCCACAAGCAGGGGAATATCCTCCGGCCTTTCCCGGAGTGGAGGCAGGTTGATCGGGATTACATTCAACCGATAGAAAAGATCATCCCGGAAACCGCCTTCCCGGCACATCGCCCTGAGGTCCCTGTGGGTTGCGGCGATGATCCGCACGTCAACGCGGATCGGCGTCTGCTCGCCGACTCTCTCTATCTCCTTTTCCTGAAGCGCCCGGAGAAGTTTGATCTGCATCGTCAGAGGAATGTCGCCGATTTCGTCCAGAAAAAGATCGCCCCTGTGGGCCGCTTCAAAGCGCCCCTTGCGGTCTCTGCCAGCGCCGGTGAAGGCGCCTTTCACATGGCCGAAGAGCTCGCTTTCCAGCAGCGATTCGCTCAAGGCCGCACAACTAACCTTGATCAGGGGCCGCTTGTTTCTCTCCCCCAGGCGATGGATGGCGTTTACCGCCAGCTCTTTTCCCGTTCCGCTCTCGCCATAAATGATGATCGGGGCGTCGGAAGCTGCGGCGTTGCGGATCAGTTCAAAGACATCGGCCATCTTGCCGCTTTTGCCGATAATCCCCTCAAAGCCCTCCTGAGGCAACAGCAGGTGTTTAAGTTCCCGGATCACCTCTTCTTTTTCCACGAGATCAGTAATGTCCGTAATGGTTTCGACTCCGCCCACCGTTTTGCCGCTGCCGTCCTTCAGGATTGCGGCGTTCTTCAGCATATGGAGCGTTTTTCCATTCTTTCTGCGAAGCTGACAGCGGCGCTTGACCACTGTCCCCTTGGAAAACAGATCGCAATTCAATTCCTTTTTACCGGCTGCATTCGAACGGTCGGAAACGCAAACGTCGCAACCAAGAATTGTACAGGGCTGTCCCACCAGCTCCTTTTTGTCATAGCCGGTCATCTCCTCCAGCGCCCGATTGGAGGTCAGGATCTTACAGTCGACGTCTACAACGATGACGCCGTCCGTCATCGTATTCACGATGGTTTCCCAGTATTGTCCTAAATGGTTGCTGAACATGGCTTTTGTCCTTTGTTTATTCGATAACGGATAATGTTAATAAATGAACGTCTGTTAATTATCAAGCGTTTATTTTTTGTTAACATTTGTTCGCCGATCGAGCCACTGCAATAATCTTGCTATCATAATGAACTGTATTTGTTATTATTTTTTTTCATTCCCGTTTGGCCTGTCGATGGCTCTCTTTTTGCTGTTACCCCGGGAAACTTTAAACAGGAGGGAGTGTCTATGAAATTAAAGATTTTTGCAATTGCGCTCATTCTGGGATTGTCCGTTGCTTCAGACGTCCTGGCGGGGCCAAACCATGCCGACTTGCTTGCCGGCCCTTTCAAGAGCGGGCCCGAGGTGACAGCCAAGTGTCTGGAGTGCCACCAGAAACAGGCTCAGGATTTTATGAAGACGCCGCACTGGACCTGGTCTGACGAACAGGTGGTTCGCGGCAGGAAAGTATCCGTAGGCAAGAAGAACGTCATCAACAATTTCTGCATAGCCGTTCCTTCCAACGAGCCCCGGTGCACGGTCTGTCATGCCGGCTACGGCTACAAGAACAACCAGTATGACTTCACCAAGGCGGAGAACGTTGATTGTCTGGCTTGCCATGATACGACGGGAAGCTATAAAAAAGTCTTTCCGGCGGTGGCGCCGGATCCCAAGTTGGATCTGACCAAGATTGCCCAGAGCGTCGGAAAAAGCTCCCGGAAAACTTGTGGTTCATGCCACTTCTACGGTGGAGGCGGAGACCATATAAAGCATGGGGATCTCGATTCCTCGATGACGGACCCGACCGCGGAGCTCGACGTCCACATGGGCGGCAAGGCCAAGATGGGTTGCACCGACTGCCACAAAACCCAGAACCATGTAATTCGGGGAGAGTCCCTGCTGGTTTCGCAGGGGGACAAACTCCGCCTGCAGTGCGCTGATTGTCATGACAAGCCCCAGATCCACAAAAATGCGGCGTTGAACAGACATGCCAAAAAGGTGGCCTGCCAAACCTGTCACATCCCGACCATCGCCAGGGTGTTGCCAACCAAGGTCTGGTGGGATTGGTCGAAGGCCGGTCAGGATCTCAAACCGGAGAAGGATGCCTTCGGCATGGATACTTTTGCCAAGATTAAGGGGGAGTTCAAGTGGAACAAGGATTTCGCTCCCGAATACTTTTGGTACAACGGCAAGGTCGATCGGAACCTTCCCGGCGACAAGATCGATCCGAACGAATAAGGATAGATCGTGAGAGCGAAGCGAACCACGATCTTATCCTGTAGTTGGACGAGCCCGTTGGAAGTTGGCAGGGTTTTTGTATATGCAAATATCTTTTTTCGAGTGTGGGGCGGAT
>JALNYO010000063.1 GCA_023229765.1 Syntrophales bacterium
GTGCATCAGCCATTTTGATTCTCCTTTAAATGGGGACAGGCCCTGTGGCCATGGCCCGGGAAAAATGGGACAGGTACCTATTTTCCCTAAATTTTGGGGGTCAGGTCTTTAAATTTAGCGTTTTTGCCGGGGGAATAAGACACGATCCTCTTTCTTTGCCCGTTATGGCAACTGTAAATGGAGTTGCGCTTTGATCAGGATGCACAGCGTATTCTTTATCTCGTTATGCCTCGGGATGGGTAATGAAAATTCTCGATGCCGTCGACGGGATAAAGCTGACATCTTCAGAACCCATGACCGCCTGATAGGCATCTTGAATGTTTTTCTTCAATTCTTCAATGGTTTCTCCCTGACTGAACACGCCGGGAACCTCCAGAAGCCTTCCCACATACCAATCTTCATCTTGCCAAAATTCAAGGGTAAATTGTCTCATCGGTGATACCTCTATTGGGGGTCAGGTCTTTAAATTTAGCGTTTTGCGGGGGCCTTTTGGCGGTCGGCGCCCACGATTTACATCCAGTTATCAAGTTTCAACTCTTTGATACGCTTGAAATGCTTTGTATTGTTCGTCACCATCGTCAACCCATGGACAAGTGCGCAAGCGGCAATAAACATGTCTGCGTCATCGATGATCATCCCGGCGTTTTCAAGAGATGCCTTCAGTTTCCCGAATGCCTCGCTAATCGCATCATCCGATTCGATGACGTTGATGCGATCGGTGAGATTTCGGATCATTGCAATGTTTTCGTCAACCCGTTCAGACTTATAGGCTCCATAGTACAGTTCACTGACAGTAATGAAGGATACGAAAATGTTATCAATTCCGCCCGACAAGACCTTCTGCTCGATATGCTCATTCCCCTTGAGCCAGTAGACGCAGATGTCGGTGTCCAAGAGGTACTTCACAGATCGACCTTTCTTCGGCCATAACCGCTGCGGTGCGTGGTAATATCCGCAATGATCTCATCTGCCGGACGATCGTCTTTCCAGACGCCGCAAAAGCCCGTTCTTTCGGTATCGGCGGCAGACTTGCGCCCGGCACGCCCGGCAACACTCTTGACGCCTTCTCTCAATGACCGCAACATCTTAACCGCCTGCGGCAGAACCGGTGGCGGCAGGGTTCTAATCTCCCCGAGAATGATTTCTTCGTATTTAGTTTGCGTTCGCATGGATTTACCTCTTTGGTCTTGGGGGTCTCTAAATTTAGGCAAGTCTTGGGGGTCAGGTCTTGAAATTTAGTTTTTGGGGGTCAGGTCTTTAAATTTAGCGTTTTGCGGGGGGGCTGTTTTTAAAATCCCGGGTTATTCAGCTTCTTTCGTTAAATGCAGGCTTATCCGTTCGAAAAGCGCGGCATAATCCGGCAGGCGGGCCAGAATGAGATTGAATGTTTCGGCGTCGTAGATGTGGCTGAGACGATTTCTGTCCTCGATGGCATCCAGCAGCAACAGGTAATCGTCCTCAGCAGCATAACCTCCAACGTAATAGGCTTTGATAACCTTCTTGGGCGCTGCTTCGTCTATACCGTCCCTTTCCTTGAGAAAGGCCTTGATTGCTTTCCAGCATAATTCCGTGGTGTACTCGAATTTTTGCGCCCGGCCATTCTGAAATCCGTCGATAAGACGTTCGTCGGCAAGCTTTTCCTTGATCTCAGCGAGGTCTACCCGGGCCAGATAGGTGAACTTATCCAAGGCCTCTTTAAACGCCACAATTCTTAAGTCCATGGGATTGCATCCTGTTTTACGCGTTCCCCAAAACGGCCGGTCAGTTGGGGAGTTGTCACGATTTCTACCCGGAAGGGCACAAAGGATTCCTCGAGCTCATCGTTGAGCGCTCTCAGGATGCTAACGGGGATTTCGCCATCAATCCAGAGGTCGTAGTCCGAATTCCAGCGATTGTTGCCCCGGGCGCGCGAACCATAAAGATATATCGGCGCCTGCGCCGGAATATGCTCTCTCAAAGCCCGGCGGATATATGCTTCCGAGCGGTTAATGAGTTCTTCTCTGGTCATAGTTTTTTTGGGGGGTCAGGTCTTTAAATTTAGCGTTTTTGCGGGGTGGAGATGATACAGCTCCGCCCTCTGGATTACACCAGGGGCTTTGGCGCAATTAGGGACAGAGCCCCATTTCCCAAAAAGCCGGGAAAAAGGGCTCTGTCCCTAATTGCGCCGGACCGCTGCACCTCGGCCTGCAATTGCCGGATATCCTGCGCCAACTGTTCGTACTCGGCCGTCTTGCGCTTGAAAAAGAGGTAGGTCATCCGGGCCTTTTCCTCGATCCCACAGGGGGTCAGGTTGTATAGATATGCGATTTTATTGTCTGATTTCCTGAAGTTCTCGACCTTTATAAAACCCTTGTCGATCAGGGCATTTATGAGGAAGTTGATCTTGCCGACGCTGATCCCCAGCCGGATGGAGAGCTCCCGCTGGCTCATCTCCGGGGAGCGCTCGATCTCGCGGATGATGTGGAGCGTCTCTTCTTTTTCAAGTCGGGCTGCAAGTGTAGCGGGCATCTGTGATCATATCCTGTCGTGTCTGGGTGTGTTCATTTAGTGAAGACCGCTGCGAACCTATTCGAAGCGCCCGCGGAAGTCAAGAGATATTTTGGGGGTCAGGATATTTTGGGGGTCAGGTCTTTAAATTTAGCGTTTTTGCGGGGGTGGGATCGGGTCCCTTAAGTAATTTGCAACCCCAGTGTATGCCGCAACGCTGCATCAACGTGCCCCATTGGAAGTGTCCCAATGATCCGATCAATTTCAGTTTCGGCAACGGTAGCCAGATTATCAGTCATGACAACCGAATCCGTGAGCAAACCCGATTGCCGGCCTTCGAGTGTCGAAAGCTGGACAATAACACGGCTCCGGTGCTGAGCGCGAAGCATCCGACTGGTTATCATGGTCACGATTATCTGCGGCAGCCCGGTTTGGAGGTTGTCGGCCTGAACAACCAATACCGGACGAGTCTTGGCTGTCCGCAAATCGGAATGGGGAAATAGCATTAAGACGATATCGCCACGCTTATAGATTTGCTTTGGCTGCGTCATAGTTGTCATATATCTCCATTTCCGGGGTGTTCCAGTCTTCGGCGAAAGTTGCCAAACGCGCACGCAAATCGGTGGCTTGCGCGACACTAATGCCGCGTGCCTGCAAGTCTATGCTACTGGCCCTGAGAAAAGTAACGACCACCGGTGTTTCATCAGTGATGTTTCGCGGCAGCTCAGACAAATGAATGTTACCGCTACGATAGACGCCTTGAATCGCTGTAAGCATATTTCCTCCTGTTTTTTGGGGGTCAGTTTTGGGGGTCTTTAAATCCAGCATTGCTGCGCAACGCTAAACTTAAAGACCCCATTCACCTGACCCCATTCACCCTGTCAATAACCGCCCAGATGAAAATCTGTGTATCGATCAAGATCCGCAACGATTTGCCTCGAATTCGGAAAGCAGATCGTCGGGCAACGGCGCGTCGAAATCTGCTGACACCTTCGCTTTGCCTTTGAGGATGCCGAAGCGGATTTTCAGCCCGCTCGCCTCGATTCTGGACATCCGCGCCATCGGTTTACCGGCCTTGGCTATGATAACATCTGCGCCGGAAGCTACATCTTTAAGCAACCGAGACAGGTGGGTTCTGGCTTCCTGAACATTATATGTTTGAGTATTCATGAAAACCTCCACAAAACTTTTAAAGGGGGGGACAGCTCCCGATTATTAAATCCCATCCTGTGGCCCGGAAAAGCCGGTACAACTCCCTATTTTCCCTGCGATAAAATAGGGAGTCGCCCCGGTTTTTCCTCTGTGCAAGGTCGGGGGTCAGGTCTTTAAATTTAGCGTTTTGCGAGGGGACATGCTGACCCCATTTTTTTATCACTTCACTCTCCAATAACCGTCGCGGTCGCTCCCGATTCGTTCCACCCGGTTTTCAGATTTGAGCGCGGCCAGATGGTCCTTGATGGTATTTGGACTTTTCCCCAACAATTGCGCCATCTCGCTGCGAGTAAGGTTTTGATTTTCACGGAGGATGTCGAGAATTTGGTCCTTCGTTGACTTTTTCTGGGTGGTTATCCGGGTGGTTATCTGGGTGGCTTTCTGGGTGGCTTTGAAAAAGGTTACCCGAAACCCATCCTGGATCTCCTCAAACGACGGATCCTTTAGCCCGTATGACCTTATGGATTCCAATACCCGTTTGATGCCGGAACCGTATTTCTCAATGATCCCGGCTTCTTTAAAAAGCGTGGCGATCTGTTTGTTGCGGATGGCGGAGACGTAGTTTCCGCGCACCAACTGCTCTATCGACAGCCCGGCCATCAAGCGACCGGGATTGAAGAATTCTATCCGATCTTCAAATATTCTGATCATGGAATCGCTTGAACTCATGTAGTCGCGGTGGACAATCATGTTGACCACGATTTCGCGAAGCGCCTGAAGGGGATAGTCCCAGCGTTCTTCCCGCTGTTTGTCTCCGGTAATGATGTAAGATCTATTCAGATGTTTTCGAATAAACGAGAGCGCCGCATCCACTTCACCAAACAGGTCCGATCGGATGGTTAGGCTGTCCTGAATGAGGGTGTCGCTATTAAAACGTCCTATCTCTATCGTGGATAAAAGGACATCCTCCGCTGCAAAAAGCAGATAGCAGCCATTCGTAATCGATGTTTCTTTGATTAACTCGAATTTTTTAAGCACCGTGAGGGGATCGTCCAGAATGGGATTGGGGCGAATCCGATTTGATATTTCTATGAATTTGCTTACTTTCGCTAAAGAGATGTCCTCCAGTCCATGGCGGGTGTCGGAATAGAAATCCCAGCTTGTCTGATAACTTCGCAAATGAAGATCGGATATCTCGTGAATGGAGATCTGATGGTTTGCATTCCTGACTCTTTTCAGATATTTCCCTCGGCAGCTCACGGGCTTGATCGGAAACTCGTCGACCATAAAGATCACGACGTCTTTATGATCAATGGCAGCGGTCGCAACATCCGGTATAAGAGTTGGAAACGTGTTGGTTTTTATCTGATTGAGCCATTGCGGGATCGTCTCGTTGCCAAGCTGGACGCCGACAATCTTTCCGGAATCTGCAACACCGACAAAAACATACCCGCCCTTTGTATTGGCAAAAGCGGCAATCGTTTCAATCGCCGCCTGATCAAGGGTGGATTTGAACTCGACCGTTTCGGATTCGCCTTTTTTATGAAATTCAGGATGGTTTCTTCATTCATTTTCTATTTTTTGACGGCGTCCTTGATGCGTTTGACGTGGCCGCGGCCGAGTCCCTTCACCTCGCATCCGATTTCGAAGTAGCGTTTGATTCTTTCGTCGTTGAGGATGCCGAAGCAATCGATGACGGCCACGGGGCGGCCGGTCATTTTGGTGACTTCATCGGGGTCGAGGGTCATGTAGGCCTCGTGGCGGACGGCGAGGACGACGGCATCGACGCCGTTGAGGGTGGCGGGGAGATCATTTTCCACCTTGCTGTCCTTGAGCTTCTCCTGATTCCGGAAGAATCGCGACCAGGAATGGCCCGGGGCGGGGTAGTTGTCCTGCTTCTCCAGCTCCCACCAGTGCAGAACGTAGGGGTCGTGGATGACGATTTCCGCGCCCATCTCCGTGAGCTTTCTCACCACGATCTCCGAGCCGCTGTAGCGCGTGTCCCCCACGTCCTCCCGGTAGGAGGCGCCGAGGAGGGCAATCTTCGAGGCGGCGACGATTTTCCCCATGTTGCGGAGGGCGTCGCGCACCAGCTCCGCCACGTGGAGGGAGCGGGTGTCGTTGATGTCGATCGCCAGCGGCGTGATCTTGAAGATGTCATCCTCGAAGCCCATGAGGGTCTGGTAGGACCAGACGCCGAGGCCGCCGTCCTTGGGGAGGCAGTAACCGCCGATCCCCGGGCCGGGGAAGATCATGTTGGAATGGGTGGGGCGGACCTTGATCGCTTTGATCACCTTGATCAGGTCCACGCCGTTGCGCTCCGCAAAGAGGCTCCATTCGTTCAGGAAGGCGAGGGTCGTGGCGCGGTAGGAGTTCTCCACGATCTTGCTCGTTTCGCTCTCGATGGGGCGGTCGAGGACGGTCAGCGGGAACTTCTCGACGTTCAGGATCTCGGAGAGGAACTTCACGACCCTTTCCTTCGCCGGCTCGTTGATCCCGCTGCAGACCCGCCAGAAGTCGCGGATGGAGGCGACGTATTCCCGGCCGGGCATGACGCGCTCGTAGGAATGGGCTAGCAAAGGCTCAGGGACGAGTGCTGAGTGCTGAGTGCTGAGTGAAGAATCAGGGACGAGTGCTGAGGACTGAGTGCTGAGGGGAGCGGGGCTTGAGAAGCGGCGCTCGAAGGCTTTTTTTAGGATTGGGTAGGCTACGTATTCAGTGGTGCCGGGGGGTACCGTTGTCTCGATAAGGACGAGGCAGTGGGGTTGGATTTTCTCGGCTATTACTTTTAAGCTCTCTTCTAAGGCGGCGATCTCGGCGTGGCCCTGGCGGCAATTGCCGAGGGTCTCCTTGAAGTAGTCGCATTGGACGTCCACGACGATCACGTCGGCGAGGCAGAGGGCCTCGTAGGTGTAGGTGGCGGTGAGGGTTTTCTTCGCGAGGACGCAGCGGGCGATCATCTGGGCGACCTCGGGGTCCTCGGCTTCTACGGGGGCGATGCCACGATTGAGAAGTGGGATTTTCCAGTAGGAACGCGGGGATGGGCGCTGGACGCCGATGACGAATTTGTTGGGTTGGCCGGGGGGGATGATAGGGGAATTAGATTCCCGATTAAAGACTTCGGGAATGACAGATGTTTTTTGTTCGGGAATGACAGACTTATCGGGAATGACAGGTGTTTTTTGAACGGAGTCGGCGACGATGCCGGCCATGACGGCGCCTACGAAGCCGACGCCGAGGACTACGACGATTTCATGGCCCCGGGCGCGGTGGTCGGCGACGAGGGCTTGCAGGCGCTGAATTTCAGCGGCCTCATCATGTGGGGATGGCAGAGGAAATTGCTCGCCGGTGGGGGCGGTGGAGTACTGAGGATCGAGTGCTGAGCTTGAGGTCATGGACGTCTCCGTGTGCTATTTTTTTGGGGGGTATGCCGGAGCTCCGGCATAGGTAATGGTATTGGAATAATTGAGAAATTAGCGACGGTAAAAAAGTTTTCCCTCTGAAAAAAGGAGGGGGAATGAGGATAAATGGGGGTCTTGCGCCTACTCAAAATCCACCTTTTTGAGGCCAGATTGCCTCAGAATTGACATAAATGTACCATAAGGTATCTCTCGCTTCGGTAAAGGAACAATCACGGTCGAGCTTCCGCATCTGAACTTTTTGTTGCTGCCTGATTGATCCACCTCGACAAAGCCATGCTCATCAAGAACGGTTATAATGTGGCGGGAAGAATAAAGCTTAGACATTTACGGCTGTCTCGCCGATCAAGACATCGCCAACTTCATGGTACATGCCGCTGCCAATATCGTCTTTTATATACAGATGCACGGCATCTTTCAAGTTGGCCACCGCTTCGTCAATGCTCCTTCCAAAGCTGGCAACATCAACATTCAAGCATTGAGAAACAAAATATTTATCTTCTTTGTAAACAACATATTTAAAGTTGTACATATAAAAAACCTCCGTTGGGGGTCAGGTCTTTAAATTTAGCGTTCGGGGGTGGTTCACAGCCGATCCCAATCATCTAAAGGGATCTCTCGCCCGATTCCCTGTTCAATTTCCTTCAGAAGCGCCTTAACCTGCGGCACGGAGTATTCCTGATTGCCCGGCACGGTAAAGGTATAGGTTCCATGACGCATATAGAAATGGCTGCCGCCAGGCTCCGGCGACGCAAAGCCGAGTGTCTTCAGTTTTTTGATAAAGTCCCGTCGTTTGCAGGGCTTCCATTTATGCATGAACCGCAGTTGCCTCGCCCTGAAAAGCGGGCATCCTTGCGTTCAAATTAATCCTGCCCATAACCGGCAATTTGTCCCCGTATCGAATCTTGACAATGAGCCAGCCCTCAAGACTGGATTTCAGCTCCTGCTCGCATTGATAAAGCGTCGCTCCAAAAGCTATCACCCCGGGGCATGCGGGAATCTTCCCGGAAAATGATCCGTCTTCAAGTTTGTCGTAAACCGCTGCACTCATGGCCTTATCTATATATTCAATCAGCATGATCTCTCCTCACAAGTCTTGGGGGTCAGGTCTTTAAATTTAGCGTTTTTGCGGGGGGGTGACCGCAATTATTCCTTTACCCGGTACACCGGGGAATGGGCCTCCGTGTCCCGGCGGTGGGCGGTAAGGTCGGCGGCAACAGTGTCG
>JALNYO010000064.1 GCA_023229765.1 Syntrophales bacterium
GGGCCTTCAGCAATTACCGGATGCTTCTGTTTGGCGCCGTGATGGTTCTCATGATGGTCTTCAGACCGCAAGGCCTTGTGCCGAACGTGCGTCGCACTTACAAATTGTGAACATTAAGCTTCGCTTTGTGAACATTAAGCTTCGCTTTGTGAACATTAAGCTTCGCTTTCAGGGCGCCTGAGAAATCAGATACATGATTCCATGAAAAATATGCTGGAAATTAACAATCTGTCGATGGTTTTTGGCGGCTTGCGGGCTGTCGGCGGGGTCGATCTGAATGTCGGGCAAAAAGAGATTGTGGCCCTGATCGGACCAAACGGCGCCGGCAAAACGACGCTGTTTAACTGCATTACCGGAATTTACGTTCCCACCGAGGGCGAGATATTTGTCGTTCCGCCGGGAAACGAGAAAAAGAAAATCAACGGGATCAAGATAAACAAGGCGACTGAGCTTGGCATTGCCAGGACATTCCAGAATATACGCCTCTTTCCCAATATGACGGCGCTGGAAAACGTCATGATCGGTCGCCACTGCCGCTCCCGAGCCGGGGTCTTCGGCGCCGTTATTCGGGATTCATCTACAAAGCGTGAGGAGCAGGAGATCGTGGATTATAGTTATCATGTGCTTGTCAAAGTAGGACTTGCCGAGCAGGTCAATGAAATGGCAAAAAATCTTCCTTACGGTGCCCAGCGACGTCTGGAAATAGCGCGAGCCGTGGCCACGGAACCTTTTCTTCTGCTCCTGGATGAACCGGCGGCCGGCATGAATCCCAGTGAAACCTCTGAGCTCAGGGAGCTGATCGACCGAATCAGAAACGATGAGGGAATATCCATACTGATGATTGAGCACGACATGAAGATGGTTATGGGCATTTCGGACCGGATTTTTGTTCTCGATTACGGTGAAAAAATTGCCGAGGGAACCCCGGAAGAGATACAAAAAAATCCGGTAGTCATTAAAGCTTACCTGGGAGAGGACTTCAGCGTAAATGCTTGAGATACTGAATATCGAAACCTGCTACGGCAATATAAAGGCGCTCAAGGGCGTTTCTTTTTCCGTTGCCGAGGGGGAGATTATAACCATGATCGGGGCGAACGGCGCCGGAAAATCGACAACGCTGATGACGATTTGCGGAATAGTTCCCGCTCGCAGCGGCGATATAATATTTCAGGGCAAATCCATCCGTTCGCTGGAACCCAATGTAATCGTCTCGCTCGGCATCTCCCAGGTTCCGGAGGGACGGCGGATTTTCCCAATGATGACCGTCGCGGAAAATCTGGATATGGGCGCCTTTCTCCGAAAAGATAAGGCGGGGATCGCAAGCGATCTGGAATATGTGTTTACGCTGTTTCCGATTCTCAAAAAAAGAATTCACCAGAAGGGGGGAACGCTCAGCGGCGGCGAACAGCAAATGCTGGCCATTTCCCGCGCCCTGATGGCAAGGCCCCGCCTGCTGCTGCTCGACGAGCCCTCCCTGGGACTCGCGCCGCTGGTCGTGCGCCAGATATTTGAAATGATCAAGAAGGTAAACTCCGAAAACAAGATGACGATTCTGCTCGTGGAACAGAACGCGTTCATGGCCCTCAAAATAGCCCACCGCGGCTATGTGATGGAAAACGGGACCATAACCATGGAAGGGGCTGCCTCCGACCTGCTTAAGGATGAGAAAATAAAGAAGGCCTATCTTGGCTTATAGAAATACGAAAACAGCGTTGCAGAAAGTTGCCAGCAAATGGGAGCCGTCGTCCGGGAACAGGGAACCCCGGGCGACAACTCCTTAGGGGGCTGGTCTATTTTTTGCCTGTTATCTCGTCGTACAGATTGCGCTTGTCGATGACGCGTTTTGCCTTGAACTCCGTCCGCTCCAGACTGCCTGGCTCCATAAGCTGAACGATGGCCCTCAGCCCCCGCTTCTTCAGCTCCCTGGAAAGCAGCTCTTTGAGTTCAGGGGCGATTGACGGGTCTGTCTGTTGCCCTCGCTCTGCCTGAACGATCATTTCATCCATGGTCTCTTCCCGGGTGATGACGATGCGGAACTCATCGCCGAATCCGGCGATTCCGCGGATGACATTTTCAATCGCGCTGGGATAGACATTTTCTCCCCTTATTACAAACATGTCGTCCGCCCGTCCGTAGATTCCCCGGGGCAGCCGGGGATAGGTGCGTCCGCAGGGACAGGGATCGTTCTCCCAGATAGAGACATCCCCGGCCCAGAAGCGGATCATCGGCTGCGAGTTCCTTTCGAGATGGGTGTAAACAATGGCCCCCTCCTGACCGTAGGGCACCCGGCGATGGGTTTGGCGATCCACCAGCTCCGTGTAAACTATATCCTGCCAGAAGTGCATTCCCTGTCTGTGGGCGCACTCTCCGTTGGTCATCCAGGGCGCCATCTCGGCGGTCGAGCCGCTGTCGATGCAGATTCCCCCGTAGGTTTCCTCGATGCGTTTTCTCGTGGAGGGCACGCCCGCTCCAGGTTCGCCGGAGAAAAAGAGGATGCGGAATCCGAAATCCCGCGGGTCAATTCCCATCTCTCGAGCCTTTTCCGCGAGGTAAAGGCTGTAGGAAGGCGTTCCGTAGAAAACGGTGGGCTTTACCTCCTTCATCCATTCGATGCCCCGCTCCGACTGGCCGGGAACTCCGGCGCCGAACGGAAAGGCGGTGGCGCCGATACGTTCCGCCCCGAGCAGCGCCCCCCAGCTTCCCCAGTAGAGGCTGAAAAAGGAACCGATGAAGACTGTATCATCCGGGCGCACCCCGAACCCCCACATAATTCGTGCGTGGGCCTCGGCGATGCGCTCCATGTCGCCCCGGCTTATCCCGAAGGCGGTTGGTCTCCCCGTTGTTCCAGAGGTTCCCTGAATGCGGGCCAGTTCGCGCGCAGGGACGCACAGATTGCTGCCGAACGGGGGATGGTCGGCCTGATCGCGACGGATTTCGTCTTTCGTAACACAGGGGATGTTGTCAAAGTCCTCCAGAGAGTTAATATCCTTGGGGTGAATTCCCGCCTTGTCCCATTTATTCCGGTAAAAAGGGGAGTTCTCGTAGGCGTAGGATAGCTGCGCCTGAAGTTTGGGAAGAATAATCTGCACTTCCCGCTCTTCCGGGTCCATCGTCTCCAGAGTCCGGTTCCAGTAAGGTTCGTCCGACGCCGGGAGATAGGAGCGATCGTATATGGGTGGCCACAGTTTGCTCATATGATATTTACCTCCATTTATGATTGTTCAAATAGTCAAACCTGACGTTTTCGCCGCCACCATTTCCTCGATGGAACGGACGATCTCCTCCCGTGTTGCCCCCGGGGTGAAGACGGCGTCGAAACCTATTTCCTTTAGGCGGATCGTATCGTCCGGCGGGAAGACACCGCCGATGACAAACGTTACGTTGTTTTCGAGGTGCTCCTTACGGGCAGCTTCGAGCAGCGGTTTGCCAAGGGTTATATGGGCGCCGCCGAGGGAGCTTACCCCGATGACGTCAACATCTTCCTGAATGGCCGTCTGGACAATTTCTCCGGGGAGGGAGTTGCCGATATAGATGATCTCCATGCCGGCGTCGCCGAGTTCTTTTGCTACGGTGATGATCCCCCGATTATGAACATCCAGCCCCAGTTTCGCCAACAGTACCTTGATTTTCTTTGCCACAGTCGTTACCTTCTCCTTCTCCCGCAGCTTCACAGGCGGTAATGCGCAGTTTGTCGTCAAACCCGGCATGCTTTTGATAAACATGCATTTCCACTATTGAAAACAATTTCCGTATGTGTCTTTTTCACCAGAGGGCCGGCGGTTTCCACAGGCCGAACGATTGCTTGAACACCTTGAACAGTTCTCCCTCGGTACAGCGGGCGCGAGCGCAGGCGACACTGAAAGGAAGGATGTTTTTCCCCGTTCGGCATGCCTCCCCGAGGGCAAGAAGGGAGCTTTCCACTCGGGAATTGTCCCGGCTGAGCCGGAGCTTCGCCAGCCGCTCTCGCTGCTGCTGCTCCACACCTTCGGGATAACTGAACACGTTGATCGGAGGCGGCGCCGACTCGGACTTGTACCGGTTGTAGGCGACTATTTTTATCTCCCCCTGCTCGATATCCCGCTGCTGGTTGGTGAAATACGTTGATATTTTCCGATGAAGTTGACCGGATTCGATCGCGGATACGTATCCTCCCAGCAGCTCGATCTCATCCACCTCGTCAAGTATTCGCCGTTCGATGTCGTCAGTCAGGCTTTCGACGTAATATGAACCTCCGAGCGGGTCAACCACATCGGTAATCCCGGTTTCCTCCTGTAGTATTTGCTGGGTTCTCAGCGACAGCAGCGCTGCTTCGGCTGTTGGGACTGAGTATGCCTCGTCGTAGGAATCAACATGCAAAGACTGGGCGCCTCCCAGTATGGCGGAAAGGGCATGGTAGGCCGCCCGGATGATATTGTTGAGGGGCTCCTGCTGAATGAGAGAGACGCCAGAGGTCTGGACATGGCAGCGCATCCACATCGAACGGGGATTTTTCGCTCCGAAGCGATGCTTGAGAATCTTGTACCAAAGCCGGCGAACAGCCCGGAGTCTGGCCGCTTCTTCAAAGAAATCGCTCGCCGGGGACCAGAAAAAGGCGAGGCGATCCGCAACTGAATCAACGTCGTATCCCCGTCTTATCATTTCTGTGAGCGTGGCGATGCCATTGGCAACCGCTACGGCCATCTCGGTTACGCCGGAGGTTCCGAACTCGCGGAGGTTATACCCATTGATGGTGATGAAGTTCCACTGTGGCACTTCTTTCCGGATGAATTCAATATTGTCGCACTGAATCCGGAAGACGTCCCGCGGCGCGAGGAATTCGGCGCCGCTGCGGATCAGCTCTTCAAGGGATGTGTCATTCTGGACGCTCCCCCGCAGCTTGTCCCAAGGGATGCCGCGTTCTTCGGCAAGCGCCAAGTACATGGGGAACAAAATGGCGGTGTTCGAGGGATAATGGGTGACAATGGAAGCGGTTATTTCGTCCAGTGGAATATCTTTGAAAAGAAGATCCATGTCGTCCACGGAATCAATGCAAACCCCGGACATCCCCACCTGTCCCAGGGAGAGGGGATCGTCGGAGTCGTACATCTGGATTGTGGGAATATCGAAAAGGATGCTCAGACCAGTTGCTCCGTGCTCCAGCATGAATTTCATCCGTTCGTTCGTATCTTCCGGGGAGCCGAAGCCGGTAAGCTGTCGCATGGTGAATTCCCTGCCGCGGTACATGTTGGCGTGGATTCCCCGGGTAAATGGCGCCTGCCCCGAATAGCCGACATCCTCCAGGTAGTCGAAATCGGGATGGGAAAGAGGGGTGTAGAGCATTTCCCTCGGGATGTCCGATCCCAGAACCGTCCGGGGAGTCTTCAGCCATTCCTTGCGATCCTTTTCCCGTACCGTCGAGTGCATCCATTCGTCAAATCTTCGGCGCATGGCCTCAATGGCGGCTGGATTATACAGCGGCGTTTTCTTTTGTGAAGCTGTTTTTTCAGCAAGAATCTCCTTGGTTGTTTTTTCCCGTTCTTTCATAGGCATGATCTCCTTATAAAACGCACAGTCGGGTTAACTTTGGTTGCAACAGTTTCTCTATCCGCTCCCAAAAGTAACGCCTCAGGAAGAGGACTTTTTAATATTATCCGAAACAGAATCTGGTATTACCAGTAATTAAAATGGAAATGTTTGTCAAGAAATAGTTATTGTTGATTGAATGACAATTATTTATAGTCAATATAAATATCAGTAATTATTTATTTTAAGTTTTAACTATGATAAAATTAAGATACGTTAAGATCAAAGATTATCTTGACGATCCCGTAAATTCTGTGGTAATGTTTATTAACAAAGGTGAGAAATGATGTTTACCCCACTGCAACGGAAGCGGTTTTCCGATGAAATAGTCGAACAAATTGTAGCGCTTATCAAGAACGGACAGCTCCGACCTGGGGACACCCTGCCTTGCGAACGAAAAATTGCGGAGAAACTCAACGTCAGCCGTCCCCCCCTCCGGGAGGCCCTCAAGACCCTGGAGACGCTCGGATTCATCGAAATACGGCAGCGGAAAAAAAGCATCATCAAATCGGTTGCCGATGTCTCCCTGCACAATCCGCTGGCTCAGGTGATTCAGGGGGACGAGGAGATGACGATCCAGCTTTTGGAGGTTCGCAAAATACTGGAATCATGGGCGGCGGCCGAGGCGTGCCGTCGTGCGACAGACGAAGATATGGCGATTCTCGAAGGGGTATATGCGGATTTAGAGCGGGATTTCCAAAATGGAGAACTGGGCGTCGATGCGGATGTACGTTTTCATCTGTCGATCTACCAGGCAGCAAAGAACACCGTTTTGTCCCATATCGCCTCCACTCTTCTTTCGCTGCTTCATCAGGCTCAGCGGATAACCCGTCAGGCGATGTTCGAGGAAACAGTGAACCGAAAGCGGCTTCTGGAGCAGCATCGGCTCATCCTTGAGGCGATCCGGGAGCGAAATCAGGAACAGGCCCGGGAGGCGTTGCGGAATCACCTGGACTACGCGGAAAGCTATTTTGTTTCCCGGTAATAGTCGGGATTAACCAAAGGAGGAAAAATGCTCGATATTGAACAGGCAGTTGCGGTAATAACAGGCGCCGGCAGCGGGATCGGCGAGGCAGTAGCCAGATACTGGGTGCAGAGAAAAGGGAAGGCTGTGCTTGCGGATATAGTTCCGGAGAATTTATCGAGGGTGGAGCGGGAACTCACCGCTCTCGGGGGCGACGTCTGTTCCATGCTCTGCGATGTGACAAAGGAAGAGGACAATTCCAGGCTCGCCGCCCTTGCCGTTGAGCGCTACCAGCGGATCAACCTTGTTTTCCCCGCCGCAGGAATCATCAAAGACGGCATGTTTTTGTCGCCCGACCGGGAAACGGGCAAGGTGACCGGCAAGATGTCGCTCCGACAGTTCCAATCGGTTTTGGACATCAACCTGACCGGCGTTTTTCTTACCATCCGCGAGTGCGCGGAACAGATGATCAATTCCGGCTCGAAAGGGCTGATCTGCCTTATGTCCTCAACGGGCTCGCTGGGGACGGCGGGGCAGATCAACTACTCCTCGTCCAAGGCGGCGATGTCCGTCATTCCCAAGGTTCTTACCGCCGAGTTTTTCAGAAGAAATCTGGCGGACCGTATCCGCTGCGTCGCGGTGGCGCCGGGATATGTGGCAACCCCGATGGTGAAGGGGATGGATGAGAGGGCCCTGGGGAAAATCATCAGCGACGTTCCCATTGGTCGGCTGATAGAACCGGAAGAGATCGCCTCTTTGATCTGCGAGCTTTACAAAAACGAGGCGCTGGCGGGCGAGGTGTTCTTCATCCACGGCGGCCTGCGGCTGGGATCGCGCGGCTGAGCGAGCCGGATGCTTGCCGGTTAGAAAAAGATCTTGTCCCGGTTCATCAGCTCATAGCTCCCGCCGTGCTCCAGTTCCATGAATTTGCGCTTGCCGATGCCGACGCCATGTTCGCCGGTGCAGGTGCCGCCCAGTTCCATGGCGCGGCCGACTATTTTGTCGTTGATGCCGGCTGGCAATTTGCCAATGTGCGAAGAGATGTCATGGATGTGAAGCTCCCGGTTCGAGATGCCCGTTGAAAACCTGTCCGGGTCCACGAAAGATGCTAAAACACTTATCTGGCCCTGCGTGAATTTCATCGTTGATTGTTTTACTTCGTATTTGAGATGTTGGAAGCTTGAGGACCTATCACAACTAAAGGTCGTTTCCTGAGTAGGAGAGGTTGAAGCTCTTGTTGATCAGCGGAAAATCCGGGACGATGTAGCCGGCCGCGGCATAACCGAGCAGTGTCCAGTTTAAGAAAGAGGGGTCGCGCAGGGCCACGCGACCTATTTCGCCCTGTTTGTCTGTGCGGATGAAATAGACGATGCTGCCCCGCCAACCTTCCACGATTCCAACCGATAGAGAGTTTTTCCGGAAAGTCAGGGCAGTGGATGTTGCCTGAATCGCTCCTGCGGGCAAACCTGCCAGCGCCTGCTGGAGGATCTTGATGGAACCATAAACCTCCGTCACCCGCGCCATAAAACGGGCATACACATCGCCTCCTGTTTTTGCGAATGTCTCGGCAGCGTAGAGACTATCGTAAGCAGCATAGGGATAATCGCGCCGCGCATCGCTTGTGAGGCCGAGCGCCTT
>JALNYO010000065.1 GCA_023229765.1 Syntrophales bacterium
TAATGTTCATAATGTCTCTATCGGGAATATGGTTTTTCAAGCAGTTAGAACCAGATTATGAACATTAAACTTCGTTTTCCCGCTCAGAATCGTTGCGGGAATGACAAGAATGGGGAGTTTTGCAATTGGCTCCACCGTAATAAATTATATACTTGCTGCAGCAGACCCATAGGAATAAAACCGGTATCTCCGCCCAGAGGAGGACAGATTAAGATGGCGCCGCCCCTAACTTTGGCTTGATATTTTACCCCAATGAAATATTGCTTCATCGTGCAAAATCATCCAATTAAGAAGGGGCTCCCGATGAAGTAGATTCCCAAAAGGCCGATGACGACCCCGGCGCTCTTGCGGAACCATCCCCCCGAGCCGATCCAGCTCTGGTTCTCGGTCAGGCGCCGCACCAGCGCCGTCGAGCTGCCGGCGACCACAATGGGAAGGCAGTGGCCCAAGGCAAAAAGCAGGATCAAAAGGATCCCCGTCAGCACCTGCTGCTGCACCGTGATGATAGCCAGGATCGGGGCGATGAAGCCGAAGGTGCACGAGCCGGAAAGCACCCCGTAGGCAAGCCCCAGAAGAAAAGCGCCGCGCAGGCCCTTGACGTTCAGTCTTTGCAGCCGGCTGCCGGAGAAGTTGCACTTCTCTACCCCGAGCATCCCCAGGGCGACCCAGATCAGAACGAGACCGACCACGATCTTCCAGTAGCTGCCCACATCCCCCAGCATCCGGCCCAGAAGCGCGCAGACAATGCCGATCAGGGCGATCGTGATGAAGAGCCCCGCGGTAAAAAGAATGGCGTAATTGGCGGCCTGCCGGGGCTTGAGGGCCTGATCCTGCCCGGCCACGTAGGCCACGACCAGCGGAATGGAGGCTAGATGGCAGGGGCTGAAAAGAACGCTGACCATCCCCCAGAGAAAACAGCCCAATGCCGCAAGGTAGGTCGCGCTGGTAATCCAGTCGTTGATAGTGAGAAAAAATGGCGTCAGCATGTTCATCCCTCCAATTTTATGCCCATTTTTCTGAACTGGCGGACGATATCTTCCTCACTGAAAAATCCCTCACGTCGGAGCGAGCCGATCCAGTTGCCGACGCCGGGGGCAAAGTAACCCAGCAAAACGCCCGCCCCCATCGCCAGAAAGATCCAAAGCGTCAGGAAGCGGTCCAGAAATGAGAGCTTTTTAACGATACTTTCAGACATATTAACCTCCGTTCTCATTCTTTCAGCGAGATGGTCCCTAACATAGGGCCCGTTTTCACCGTTCAAGTTCCGCCGGAAGACCTTTACGTCCCTCTCCGGTTCGAGGATGCAAGGAATGGCCTCTTCGTCTTCGATTGAATGTTATGATGGGTTATATCTACGGCTGAATTTGTACATAACCTTCCTGTATCAATTGGATTAATCGACCCACAGCACCTGAGTGAACCTTCACCTCGGGTAAAAGGTCGTCATTACCCCATGTATGGTTCTTCATAGAAACTGCGCACTCTTCGATCTGCACACCCTGTTTTATCAGTTCGGCAATGAGTTCTTTGTAAGGATTGCCGGTGGTGACTTTGCGGTAAGCATTGTAAGCCTCGTCATTCAACGTCATATATGCTGCATCACCGTGAAAGACGCCGATGATCTGCCCTTTGGTTTTCATTTCCTTAAATCGGTTTGCCAAGAGGTACATGTAGTTGATACCTACAGGCAAGTCACCAGCAAATGCCAGATGATCCATATTAAAAACTACATTTGCTTTTTCCAGTACCACCGGGATATCAACATGAATCATGCGCTCCTCCTCAATATCCTTGTTGTCAGATGCTAATAGGAAACTCTACTGTCCAAAACATACAAGCAAAGGTGCTGCAAATAAAATCTTCATCCAATTGTTTTTACTCATTTAAATGCCTTTTCCCTTTATGGTGACTAATGTTTCCTCGTTTATATTCAAGCAGATAATGTTTGCCTGACTCCTTCCTCACCTCCTTTTGATGGACACAAAAATGTCGAAATTCCACTTACACTGCCACAAAGGTGCCCCTGAGGTCTGCGAAAACGGGGAGGTGGCTGCCCAGGTATGTCCGTAGCGCATCTACGATCCGTTCCGACCGGTTTTCGCGATTGCGGCCGTATTTCTGAGGGACCCCTTGCGGCGTGACGAATGCCGCTGTGTAATACCGGCCGGGCTGCACCTCCTCATCGCCTGCGAATAGTTTTTGAATACGGTGTCCTGGAGGATTCTCTACCTTGAAGTAGACATTAAGACCGAGACAGCGCTTAACATAACCTCCCATTTGATTGTACGGGTCGCACGAAAACGTCCTTTCGAGATTCTCCTCCAACATCTCCTTAATTTCCTCTCCCGTCAACTCTCCTGTTGAGACAGGCGGATTCATTGGGATAATGTTGTAAAGGTCATTCAAGGTTATCTTCCCGGGAACTATCGGTGCGCCGTAGCGCCAGCCATTTGAAAATGCCAATTGGGCACCGGTGCTTTCGAGTAAAGCCTGAAGGAGGAAATTGTCCATAGTGGCCTCCAGGGTCGTTCCCCGGTTGAGCGCTGTGACAGTTTCACCGACAACTTCTGAGAGGTCATTCTTATAGGGCGCGAGCGCCTGTTGTATCAGTTCATCTGCTGTGGGGTCGGGTTGTATTGCTGCTTCAACCTCGATCAACCGGTGCCGGTAATCGACGATTTGTCCGCCATCCATTTCCAAATCCAGGCGACCCAAAAAAGAACCATGGCAGCCTGATTGTATAACAATAGTTTTCCCATTAAGGACCGGTTTATAAAGACGGTTATGGGTGTGGCCGCTGAGACAGACATCTATGCCATGCACCTCGGACAAAAGTCTCATCTCCTGAGGGAACCCGAGGTGCGAGACCAAAACGATTAAGTCCACCTTTTCCTGAGTGCGTAACGTATCGACAATTGGCGGAAGTTCATCCCTGCCCAGGGTAAAGGATATGCCTTCGCTGTAGGAAGGCGGCATGGTCTTGTCCACAATATTTGAGGCGATCCCCACAAGGCCGATCCGTAATCCGCCAATCTCTTTTATGATATACGACGGATAGACCAGCTTATTTGTCTCTTTATCGTAAATATTGTTTGCCAGCATCGGATAATTGAGTTCAGCGACCCGCTGGTTAAATACCTTTGGACCATAGGCAAATTCCCAGTGTGCCGTCATCGCATCAAGCCCCAATGAATTCAAGATATGGATCAAAGCTTGTCCCTGGGTCTTTAGGGCAGGATAGGTGCCGTGCATTGTATCACCGCAGTCGCAAAAGAGAATGCGCCCCTGGTTTTCAGCCCGAATCTGTTTTACGATCGTGGCGATTCGGGCATATCCGCCCGCAGGACGATAGACTGCCTGACCTCTCTGCCAGAACATCTCCTGGTGCAAATCAAAATAGGCATGGCTGTCGTTCATTTGAACTATTGAAAGTATCTTTCTGCTCTTCATTTTCTTCTCCTTCCTTTCAGACCGGTCACTGACTTCTTTTCTCATTGATAATCTTTACCAACCCCCAGCGGACATCTACCGTCAGGCTACCGAAGTGAGACATAATGGTTCCCGGATAACCATTTGCTATAACGTCAAAGGCCCTTTCAGGCGACAAACTGTAAACGGTAAAGTCAGGAGGGGACGGTTGAAAACCTTTTGAAAGCGCTGAACCCCTGCCGTCCCTTCCATGGCAGAGGGAGCAGGTTTCGTCATAAATCTTTCCGGCCTGCTGAAATATTGTCTCAGGGATTTTAACAGCAAGGGGTCCGGGTAAGTACTATGAATCAAATACATTACAAGGAAGATTCCGACTGCAAGGACTGATATGGTGAGCAGTATGTCAAGTATCGATGACGGTTGATAGGTATCCTCGTCTATTTGTCTCTCAACCTTCTTGTACTTGACAAATGCAAGCAGGCCCAGCAACGTGCCAAGACCGACAAGGAATATTCCCACGATTGCCGAATATCCATGAGAAGTAGGTAAAGCTTTTTCAATATTTGATTTTCCCAAAATCAATGACATTTGTTTTATGAACAACGCAAACTTTTCAACAACAAAACCGAATGCCATTATCCCAATGCTTGTTCTTATCCACGCAAGAAATGTTCTTTCATTCGCCATGTGAACACGGCGATTACGAACGCTTGCAGATTTCTTATCTTCAATTATCTCTGACATAGAGCTAACCCTCCATGACATGGAACAGGTTCACTAGCCGCGCCAATACAACCCTTCTCGGCACATCGTCTTTTGCGAACGCTGCCCGACCTGAAATCTATGCCGCCGCTGCGGGAACGAGCCATTTGATCATCGCGACTTTCACGGCGTCGTTCACGACAAGGCACGAGACCATCGCATAGATGAAAATTGCGAGCGTCTGCCACCACGGCAACGGCAGGAGTCCGACATTCGCTATCCCAAAAGCGCTGGCCGCCTTTTCAACAGAGATTGCCTTGAGATGACCGAAAAGCATTGCGCACGAAATCGATCGCGGCGCTTTCCATCGACAGTGTTTTTGCGCCTTCGTCGTAGAGGATGACGTCGACTGCGTCGAAGATTCCGGGTCATGCGATCGAGAACCGCATCGTCAATAACCTCGAATTGTGGGGCAGACCAGGACACGTCGCTTCTGAAGTCCGGGTCCTGGCCGGCCCCGGGGCAATCGGGCATAAGAGCCCTCTGGCCCTTTGCTTCCCGGCTTGCTTATTTCTTTTTCTGTGCTGCCTTTATTGGCTGGAACGGCCCGTACTGATGCTGTTCCTGTGAAAAATTATCCGCATAGGGTGGATACGGGCAGTCCACCGCTTTTTTCTCCAGTTTCGGATAGTCCTTCTCCAGTCCGCTCATCTGCGGCCGCTCCTTCGAACTGAGATAGGCGGCAACATCGTAGGTATCTTCATTGGTGATTGCCGGATGGTTCCACACCGTTCCCAGCGGCATATTGCTGTGAATAAACGCGGCGGTGGTCAGCATCCGGTTCATTCCCGCTCCGTTGTTGTAGCTGTTTGTTCCCCAGAGGGCCGGGGTGACATGGCTGCCCGAACCTCCGGCCGACATGGACTGATAGCCGTCCCCATTTTCGCCATGGCACGACATGCAGAACCGGTTGTACGCCTCTTGGCCCTTTCTCACGTCGGCCTTGCGCTTTGGACCTTCGTATTTGGGTGTTATCAGGCCAAAAACATCCTTGGGCATATCTTTCGACAACCAGTTCACATAGGCGACCATCGCCTTCATTTCTTTGCTGTCGGCAGCCAGCGCCTTGCCGTTCAGGCTGCGCTCGAAACAGCCGTTAATCCGCTTCTCAAGACCCTGTATCTGGTCTTCACGGCCCCGGTATTGGGGGTATGTCTGGCTAACCCCCATCCAGGGGAGTCCGAACTGCTTGGTGCCGTTATCCAGGTGGCAGCTCGTGCAGTTCAGGGTATTTCCGGAAAAACGCATTTTCTCATCCTTCGCACCAGAGCCGAGCTGCGCATACGTATCGGTCAAAAGCAGTGCGCCGTAACGGATGAGATCACCTTCCTCTCCCTGGGGAATATCCTTGATCAGCGGCACTACCCAGGCGGCAGAAGTTCCTTTTGCCTCTAGTGGCGGCGCGGTGGTGCGCTCCGCATCGGCCAGCATGGTCAAAAATCTGAGGATATTGTTGATTTCTTCGTCCTTGAGTTTCTTGTTCAACTGCAAGTACCCCATCTGATCCACTGCCTCCGCCAGGTTGTCCACCTCGCCGTCATGGAAATAGGGGGCGGAAAGGGTGGCATTGCGCAGCATGGGAACCTTGAAGACATATTTGTCACTTTCCAGCTTGGTGACCTTAAAGCGGCCAGGGTCCTTGTCGTTGGTATAGTTATGGAACACGCCCATTTTCTGGAAGGTCATCCCCCCCAGGTTGGGGCCGCTGTGGCACTGCACGCAGCCGACATTGATGAAGGTGCGCATCCCTTCCATTTCCTGCCCGGTGAGGGCTTGTTTGTCCCCCTCCAGGAAACGGTCGAAGCGGCCCCGGCTAATCAGCGTTCGTTCAAAGGCCGCAACCGCTTTGGCAAAATTGTCGAAAGTAACCGGGTTTTTCTCGCCAGGAAAGGCCTTTTTGAAATCAGCGGGATAATGTTTTATGCCTTTCAGCCGTTCGACCAGTGCTTCGGCATTGGGCATGCCCATTTCAATGGGATTGAGAGGGGGCCCCTGAGCCTGTTCTTCCAGAGTGGCAGCGCGTCCGTCCCAGAACTGCACAATCTGGAAACCGGCATTCATGGTTGGTGGATCGTTGCGGTCCCCAGATTTTCCTTCCGCGCCTTTGCCTGTCTTGAGATTGTCCACCCCTGCGCCTTTGTTGTCAACGGGATGGCAAGAGTTGCAGGATTGGGTTTTGTTGATCGAAATGGCTTTCTCGAAATAGAGTTTCTTCCCCAGCGCAATCATGGCGGGAGTGTCCTGATCACTACCCGGCATGGTCGCGGGAAGTTTGCCGAAAAGCGCATGCGCCTGCATCAGCAGTACACCATCTGGGCTGCCGGGTACCGCTTTGATTGTGCGCGAGGCATCCACTACCTGGCTCTTGGCCGCTTTTTTTTGTGCCCTCGCTGCGGATTTGGCAGAGGCCTGCGAGATCAGATTACCCCCCATATCGGAAAGAATCAAAGCACCCAACGCTGCTATCAAAAAAACGGTTGCCTCTAACTTCTTTCGCATAGCCAATCCTCCTTTTCAGTTGTTTAAGGCCCTCCGGCTCAGGTTTCTTTTGACAAGCTGCTTGCTTGGCTTACTTTGGCATCAGTTGCTGCAGGCGTTGCGGCTCCTCTCCCAGCCACTCCGGGTTCCGGGCGGTACCGTCGAATATGGATGTGGTCTTGAATGGCTCGAAATCGCCGCGCGCCGCCGCCTCGGCGGTTTTCGACAGCAAAGACCGTACCTCCTCATCGCTCATCGGGCGAAATGTCTGTACTGCTTCACATGCCTGATCCAGAATCTCGATGCTGTCGATACCCGTTATGACCACGGAAGTGGGCAGGTTCAGCGCGTAATGCAGGCACTCGATCGGTGTCACTGTTTTTGACTTCAGCAGAATCCCGTTCGCCATGCTCTTCATTCCGAGGACTCCTGTTTTCTGCCTTACCAGTTCCGGCAACACCTCTTTTTCAAAACTCCGATAATGCGCGTCCATGACGTTGAGCGGCATTTGGACCGTATCGAAAGCAAAACTATGATCCGCCGCCACTTGCAGCATATACAGATGGATATTTGGGTCCTTGTGCCCCGTGAAACCGATATAGCGGAGTTTTCCCGCTTTCCGGGCCTCCACGAGCGCGGTATTAGCCCCTTCGTCATCAAAGATCCGGTGCGGGTCTTCGTACCGGATAACCTCGTGGTGCTGGACGAGATCGATCATGTCGACCTGGAGGCGACGGAGCGATTCGTCGAGCTGCCGCGCCGCTTCTTTCTTCGATCGGCCATCGATCTTCGTCATCAGAAATACCCTGTCCCTGTAGCCATCGCGCAACGCTTTGCCCATGCGGATCTCGCTGACCCCCTCGTTGTAATCCCAGCAGTTGTCCATGAAGTTGATGCCGCGGTCTACGGCGGTGCGAATGATGCGGATGCTCAACTGCTCATCTACCCCGGGCAAGCCGATATGCCAGCCCCCGATCCCGATCGCCGAGACTTTCTCTCCCGTACTGCCGAGCGTTCGGTAGAGCATCCCCTGTACAGTTGCGGTGTTGGACATCGGTTTCACTCCTTCTGGTCGTGGCCGTCGGGATCTCCTCCTTTCAGGGGGTAAATATAGAAAAGAGAAGGCCCCACGGCAGCGGTGGTTATGCCAATGTTCGCACGGACTTTTCCCGCTTCCATTGGCG
>JALNYO010000066.1 GCA_023229765.1 Syntrophales bacterium
TCACCCGCGCCATAAAACGGGCATACACATCGCCTCCTGTTTTTGCGAATGTCTCGGCAGCGTAGAGACTATCGTAAGCAGCATAGGGATAATCGCGCCGCGCATCGCTTGTGAGGCCGAGCGCCTTCGCAGCAATCCCGACGACGCCATGCTCTCTGGCAATCTCCAGCGGCAGCGTGCCGGTCGTTTCCAGGCGATTGAGCAGCGAGGCGCTGTTTTAAACTGTTTTCTTCGGGAACTACAAAGATATACCATATTTTGAAGGCGCCCTGTTCCTTTCTTTCATCGGTCGCGGCAATGAGCAGCAACGGCAGCCGTTTATCCTGATAGAAATAAAGCGCGACTTTTTTATTTCGGACGGGCTTACGGCAAAAACCGTCAAGCGTCCATGGCGTTCGGTTTGATACCCTGCGGGAATAATGGTGTCATTAGTTTGTGATTTCACCACCATCTACACATCCTCGTGACGGATGGCTGTTTCTACGGCAACAGGGGCATGTTCCGCGTCGCCCCGCCCCTGGAACTGAAAAAGCTGGAGGCAATCTTCCGGCACAGGGTGCTCAAAATGCTCCTTTCCAGGGGAAAGATCACCACAAAGATGATCGACATGCTCTCCAGATGGCGGCATTCCGGCTTCAACGTCTTCTGCGGAAACCGTATTTCTCCGAATGACGATACGGCTATTGAAAACCTGGCCCGCTACATCATCCGGGCGTCATTTTCCCAGGAGCGGATGCAGTATCTGGATCAGGAGGGAAAGGTCGTCTATATGGCCAAGGACAGCAAAAAGACGAAGGTCTTCCCCGCTCTGGAATGACTGGTAAGTCTCTGCTCCCACATCCCCAACAGGGGCGAACAGATGGTCAGATACTACGGCTTCTACAGCAATGTTTCCCGGGGAAAAAGGCAGAAGGCGGGAAACGACGATGCCGTACCCTTCATTCTCGAATCACAGGGGGATGAAAAGACCTTCCGCCGGAACTGGGCACGATTGATTCATAAAATATACGAAGTCGATCCCCTTATCTGCCCACGATGTCAGGGTGCCATGCGGGTCATCGGCAGCATCGAGGACCCTTCCGTCATCCGCGCCATTCTGGTACATCTGGGGTTATGGCTGGCAAGAGCCAGGCCGCCGCCCAAAATCCATGACCCGCCTGTCTGCATGAACGGCGCAGACAGGCGGCCTGCCCCATCCATCCCGGATGACGTCTCGCAGATCCTCGTTCACGACGATCACTTCTATGGGGACCCTCAATACTCCTGGGACGATTACATCGAAGCATAACGTATCGAAAAAAGAGGCGTGCCGGAGAGGTTTGTCCGGATTGTGCTCAAAAATGCCATCTTGCCGGGTGTCTCGACCAAAAAGTGAACTGATTTCTTAAAAAGGATGATCGCCGATCCACCTTTCTCCTAAAATCGCATCGCCAACCCCTGGTTTTCGATAAAACGCGATGCAAAATAACCATTGACAAGCAAAAATAGCCCCCCTATACTCCCGCCGCGAAAAAGGAAGTTCTTATCAATTTGTTTGGAGCAAGTCCTTCAATACCGGATGGCAGCGCCAATGTACCTATGAGAGTTCTCCCTTACTGTTCCGTGCGCAGGCCCACAAGAGACTGCAGGATGAAGATCACCTCCACCATTCCGATCTTGCCGTCGCCGTTTACATCCGCTCCTGAAGATGCATAATCGTTACGGATACCCGCGGGAATCACACCGGATAATGTTTGTAAAGCCACAACTGCATCTCTTAGGTCCACTGCGCCATCCCCATTTATGTCTCCAACTTTTCCAGCTGTGTCATTGTCGTTATTGGTCACTGAAACGTCGTCTGCATTGAGACCGTTGTAGTTGCTGTCCGTCGAGGTCGCCGCAGCCGTCACTATGCTGTAGGCAACGTTCCCGTCCACGATCGTGTCATCCACCCCCGTCGCCGTTACCGTATGGGTGACATTCCAGTTGGCCGTCGTAAAGGTGACCGAGGAGGGCGAAACCGTCCCCTCCGTCGGGTCTGAACTGGACAGGTCGATCGTCACATCTGCCGTAGGCTGGGTTGTAAGCCTTAGGGTAAATGTGGCCTGTCCTCCTACTTCAGTGGTATCGTTGCTGATTGGCGATACGACAAACCCCGGCGCACTCATGGTAAGAATGACACCGCTATCACCGACGGCAAAGCCCGAAAGCCCCGAATTGATGAAAATACTTTTCAAGTCTACCGTTGTGCCGCTTCCCTGGGGTTCCCAAGTGATTCCTCCATCAGCCGTAATGAGGATCAGGCCGCCGTCTCCGACAACCCATCCTCGATTTAGGTCTAAAAAAAAGACGTCAGCCAAATGTCTGGCAGTGCCGCTTTCTTGAAGTATCCAGGTGGTTCCACCGTCGACTGTCTTTAAAATGGTTCCATCGGACCCAACAACCCATCCATTGTTGATATCGAGCATATGAATTCCGCTAAGACCCTGATTGGAGGGGTTCGGCTGTGTCGCAAACGACGGTGAATCACTGGAGGCGTTACTGATGCGAACGATCAAACCACCGGAACCTGTCTCACCGACAGCCCAACCGTTTTCAGCGTTGACGAAATAAATCTTCTGAAGGACAGTGGGAAAAGCGCTGACCTGTCCCCAAAATTTTCTCACTATGCTCCCGTCATCTTGCACATCATAACGAAAGAATAATCTCCAGTTGAGAGTGTTGGGAATACCCGAAGCCCATGCTGTTCTGGAAGTTACAGGAAAAAGAGATTGGCAATAATCAGATGGGGGAAAATATTCAAGGCCGCCCCATTCGGCACCGCCATTCGTAGTGCGTGAAACCGCGAATTGACCACCGGCCCAACCAACATTTTGATCAATAAAACGGACAGAATGGTAACCGTGAGCCGAATCAGAAAGACCTGAATTTTGCGGAGACCAGTCACCACCACCGTTTATTGTATGTAGTATGGTTCCATTGCTTCCGACCACCCATCCTTCATTGGCGTTGATAAAATGAACAGCATTCAAATGATTTGTCGTGCCACTGACCTGCGGTGTCCATGCCTGGGTTAGTTGTTCATTGTCGTGAACAGTGAGAACTGCCGTGTTTTGCGGCCCCAGTACTGCACCCCCGCTGGGGCTGCTTAGGGTCAAATTGATTGTTTTGTCGTCAGCTTCAGCGGTACTGTTGTCAATAATGATTACGCTGAAAGATTTGGCAGCGTCGTCTCCATCCTGCCAATTAAGATTCCCTCTGGCAGCCATATAGTGGACTCCTTCCACTCCTAAGCCGTCACTTGTGGCATATTCCACGCCTACAGCTCCGTTGCTGCCGCCTAACCGACTCACTGTGATGATAGCAGACCCGCCATTTTCATCGGCCTCATATGTGGTTGAAGCGAACTGTATGGCTCCCGATGGCACATGAATGCCCGTCCCACTCAACGGCACATTCAATACGGGTGTATCCGGATCATTGGATGGTATTTCAAGATTCGCATATTTTTCACCCTCTGATGCTGGTGAAAATTCCACCGTAACGGCACAGGTTTCCGAGGCCGCTAAAACCCGACCTGAACAGCTATCGCTCTTGATGTTAAAATCCGTCTTATCTTCACCGGAGATCGAAACAGTATTTATCATAAGATCATTATCACCAGAATTTTTCACTGTAAATGATTCTGTTTTGGTTAGCCCAAGATATACTTTAGTCGAAGACTCCAATTTATAGATCTTGCAATTTACCCAATCGACATTCCATAAAGATGTGCCGTCGAATGCAAGACCATATGGATAAGAACTAGGTGAAGCAAAAGAGGAAACGATATTTCCGGACATATCTAATTTATAAATTTTGTTATCGGTGTCGTCCGCATTCCACAAATGGGTGCCGTCGAATGTAAGACCGGTCGGGTTGGCCCCGGGTGAAGCAAAAGAGGAGACGATATTTCCGGTCATGTCCAGTTGATAAATCTTGCCGCTTGCGCTGTCGGCATTCCACAAATGGGTGCCATCGAATGCAAGACCGCTTGGGTCGGACCCGGGTGAAGCAAAAGAGGAAATGACATTCCCGGACATATCCAATTTATAAATCTTGCCGTCCGCGCTGTCGGCATTCCACAAATGCGTGCCGTCGAATGCAAGACCGGTTGGTCGGAAACCCGGTGAATCAAAAGAGGAAACGACATTTCCGGACATATCCAATTGATAAATCTTTTGGCCGATTGGATCCGTATTCCACAAATATGTGCCGTCGAATGCAAGGTCATAGGGCCACGTACATGGTGAGCTAAAAGATGCGACAGGATTCAACTTCTCAAACGATTCAGGTGTTACGGTAATGTCCGGCTGGGCTTGGGCAGGCAACGACGATGCATAAAAAAACAATGAAGAAAACAACAAAATCTCGATAATTTCAAGCAAACGCTTTTTGCTGTTCATGTTATTTCCCCCTGTTATTTTATTATGAAAATTTCATCCCAACCATCCTCTGATCTTCAACTGACTGCACGTACTATTATTCTGCCTGTGCCGGCCCACCCGATATCATGATCAATAAAACGAATTGCCAGAAATCTTTCTGATGTATGAGAAGTTTGGAGGGACCAGTTAACAGCACCATCTGTTGTATGAAGAATGGTTCCATTATAACCAGCCGACCACCCTTCACCGGCACTGATAAAATGGATTGAACGCTGTGTTTCTGAAGTGGGGATACTCGTGATTTGCCAGGTTTGGGCTGTGACAGAATTAATGAGTAATAGATTGAAGAAAATAATGATCCATAATATTAATACAATTTTGGCACTTTTGATTAATTGTCTCATGACCTCCTCCTTATTGATGGGATTAGGTGAGGTGATAGGTGATAAGAACTTGCTTTCACTGGGAGGGAGTATAGGTGATTGTTTCCTTGTGTGTCAAGGGCGAACTTGGCACATCATGTTGAGGGCCGAAGGATTGCGGACGGGGGTGTTCCGGGGTGGTATGGTCCGCTGTGAACGCAAGGGGGAGCAACCCTGAGATTTACTGAGAGACGGCGTTTTGAGCGAAAAAAGGTGGAGAACACCCTCCAGGCGACATCTCGATTTCTCGGCTCATGGCAGGAGGTCCGCCGGGTATATGGGGTCCACATAAAACCCGTTATCGGAAGGGCAGACCTGCGTGTCGGAATAATCGATATGGGGCTCGGTTGACAAAGGCTGCGATTTGACGCTTCGGGGTGGGGGCCTGCCTGTGCGGCGCACGCAGACAGCCTGGGCGTGCGCTCCCATAGACCGAGGTGTTTGAGTATCTTTTCTATGATGTCTTCAGCTTCAATGAAAGCGATGACGGCCATCGGCCCATGGCACTTGGGACACGTCAAGGGATCGATTTCTTCGAAGTTTGTCCTAGGCTCGTGAGGTGGCAAGTTTGCTCTGCCGGCAAATGGGAAGAGCAAGCCAGGCGGAGGTTAAACGCCGCTTCAAACGTGATATAACGACACCAAGCAGGATAACCTCCAGAATTGAGGAAAAAGGCAAAACTTCCAGTGACCTCGCCGAAAAGATCCACACCTATATTAATACAAAAAGACAAGACTGAGCCCACTTATTTGAAAATATCCTGCGTTGTCTGTCGCGGTAATCTTAACAAAATAATTGCCATCATCTGCAAATTCCAGTTGTTCAGTGAAGTTTCCAAGTTTTTGTGAAAGTGATTTTTTTGGGTTTACAACACAAGCGGTTAATGCAGGATTTGTCTGGTTTATTGTTTTATTTTGTCGATGGCGGGCGAGGTGTTTTTCATTCACGGCGGCCTGCGGCTGGGATCGCGCGGCTGATTGACCCAGGTGGAGTCGCCTGGCTTGGGGAAGGAATTTCCATCCCCGGGAGGCCTGCGATTAGAAAAAGATCTTGTCCGGGTTCATTAATCCCTTGGGATCGATCAATGCCTTGATTTTTTTCATTAGTTGATAGCTTCCGCCGTGCTCCAGCTCCATGAATTTGCGCTTGCCGATGCCGACGCCGTGTTCGCCGGTGCAGGTGCCGCCCAGCTCAACGGCGCGTCCGACTATTTTGTCGTTGATGCCTTCGAGCAGCGACCACTCCCGGACGTCTTGCGGGTTGCCCATCAGGACGACGTGCAGGTTTCCGTCACCCGCGTGGCCGAAAACATAACCGACAGCGTTACATTCATTCACGAGGCGCTGGGCGAAGCTGATCATTTCCGGGTAACGGGAGATGGGAACGGCGGCATCCAGAACAATAGATTCCTTTCCCTTATGGGTTTGGTGGATCGTTTCCCACGCCTCATGCCGGGCGCGCCAGAGATTATCCCGCTCCTTTTCCTCGACGCCGAAGACAAAGCTGGAACTGCCGCAGCCCTCCGCCAATTCCTCTGCCAAAGTGGCAGTTTCCAGCAGCGCCGGTTTGCTTACCCCGTGAAATCCACAGAAGAGGCTGGGCGTCTCCCGCAGTTTCAGCCCCTTTGCCCCGTTCATCAGACGGATTAATGCGGAGGGGAGCAGCTCCAGTGCGGCAGGTTCCAGCCCGGCGCCGATCATCAGGGAAACTGCCTTGGCGGCGCTTTCCAGATCGTCAAACGTGATGACCGTTGTCAAATGGTGCGAGGGGGCGCCGGTCAGTTTCAGCGTCGCCTCCGTTACGGCGCCGAGCGTGCCCTCCGAGCCGACAAAGAGGCGGGTAAGATCGTAACCGGACGAAGACTTTCCCACCAGGCAGCCGGTATGAATCACCTCCCCAGCGGGAAGGACAACCGTCAGTTTCATGACGGCATCCTTGGTGGCGCCGTATTTGATTGTCTGAACGCCGGAGGCGTTATTGGCGATCATCCCGCCGATGCTGGCGTCGGCGCCCGGATCTACGGGGAAGAAAAGTCCGTACTGGCCGGTCTGGCGGTTCAGTTCTTTGCGTAAAACGCCCGGTTGGACGTCGGCCTGCAAATCCTCGGGGCGGATCGCCAGGATTTTGTTCATCCGGGTGAAGTCCATCACCAGACCGCCCCGGGTATGAACGGGATTGCCCTCGGTGCTGGTTCCCGCCCCCCAGGGGGTGACTAAAATTTCCTGACGGTATGTCCACGCCAGAATGCCGCTGACTTCTTCAGTGCTGACGGGCCAGATAATGCCCGCCGGCAGCGCTCCCACATGCGAGGAAATGTCGTGGATATGCAGTTCCCGATTGGAGATGCCCGTTGAAAAACGATCCGGGCCCACGAACGAGGCTAAAATAGTTGTCTGTTAACGGGTAAATTCATTCATTTTGTTTTCCTCCGGATTTGCAACACAAAGGCGACAGCGGGCGGATATCACAGATGACAGCGAAAGGACAATAAAAAAACGACAGGGGACAGAGAAGATTTTGTTGAATGAAATCGCTGCAGAAATTAAATCTGTTCGTGATGCGCATACATAATGGACATAATCATTGACGCCAATGTTCTTGTTGTCGGCAGCTTTTTAGAGGTCGTTCCCGGAGTAGGAAAGGTTGAAGCTCTTGTTGATTAGCGGAAAATCCGGGACGATGTAGCCGGCCGCGGCATAACCGAGCAGTGTCCAGTTTAAGAAAGAGGAGTCGCGCAGTGCCACTCGACTTATTTCGCCCTGTTCGTCTGTGCGGATGAAATAGACGATGCTGCCCCGCCAACCTTCCACGATTCCAACCGATAGAGAGTTTTTCCGGAAAGTCAGGGCAGTGGATGTTGCCTGAATCGCTCCTGCGGGCAAACCTG
>JALNYO010000067.1 GCA_023229765.1 Syntrophales bacterium
ACATAAATCCTTGGTGTCAAGTAGCCGCTGGAACCTGAAAAATGATTCCAGCGGCTACTTCAATCCTCGCTTGAGACCTACATTTTCAAACCGCCAGATTTAGGGCATTTTCACGCCGCCGCCAACAGCGATCTCGATGCCCGTGATGCAGCGGGGATGAACGCAGGAGCCAGTGTTGTAATAGGCGCGGTCAGGAGATAAGGGGTCGTGTCCCCGGATTTCCGGGCCAGATTACGGGCGCGCCCCCCGCCCATACTTCCCATCCTCCCCTCAAGCTCCATCCGTTCCGTAAGTGAGAGGTTTTCAAAGACGGGCCGGTGGGTGTGGCCTTCCGGGGGCAGGGTCGGGGTGGGGGGCAATTTGTGGGAAATAGGGCTCTGTCCCTATTTTTAAAAAATTGCGGACATGCGCGCCCTTGAACTCTGTTTCCTTATCGCCCGCGTAGATCACCAGGCCCGGGCCGAACGCCTTGTCGATCTTTTGCAGGTGCGGGAAGGCCTTGCAGAAATCAGGCGAAAACGTCCGCGACGCCTTGATCTCTATGGGCGTAAGCCCCGCGGCGTTTTCGATGATGAGGTCTGCTTCGAGCCCGTTGTTGTCCCGAAAAAAATAGAGACCGGGTTCTTCCCCCTTGTTGAGGCGGGTTTTCAGCGCCTCCGCGACGACGAGGTTTTCGAACAATCCGCCGAGAAGCGGGTGGGTGGCAATCTGCCCGACCTCCCTGATGCCCAGAAGATAGGCAACAAGTCCCGGCTCGATGAAATAGAGCTTCGGCGATTTGATGAGACGCTTGCCAAAATTCTTGTAGTAGGGCGGCAGGCGAAAAACAATGAATGACGCTTCGAGGATTCCCAGCCATTCGGCCAGCGTTGTGGAACTCACCCCGGTGGAATTTGCCAGATCACTCATGCTCGCCACCTGCCCCACCCTTCCCGCCAGAAGCCGTAAAAAGGTTTCAAAGGCAATGATGTTGCGGATGGCCGCGAATTGCCGGACGCCGCGCTCGACATAGGTCTGATAGTAATTCCGATAGAGCGACGTAACCTGGAGCTCGGCTTCGTAAAGCCGGGGCATGAAGCCTTGATAGAGGTATTCGTCCCTGTCGAGTATGATTCCGGCGTCGCAAAGCTCGGCGATAGAGAAGGGAAGCAGCCGCAAAAGGGCGGTTCGTCCGGCCAGGGACTGGCTCACGGCGGCCCGCAGGTCCATTTGCTGACTCCCGGTGAGAATGTACCGGCCCGTCTCTTCCATTTGCTGACTCCCGGTGAGAATGTACCGGCCCGTCTCTTGCGGATGCCTATCCGCCTCGACCTGGATGTAGCTTAGCAACTGCGGCGCCCGCTGAATCTCGTCGAAGATAACCGGTGGCGCATACCGTTTCAGAAACGATCGCGGGTCCTCCGTTGCGAAGCGCCTCTCGTCCGGGGACTCCAGATTGACATACGCATAATCGGAGAACTGATGCCTGACAAGCGTCGTCTTTCCGGACTGGCGCGGCCCCGTTACGGTGACGACCGGGTATTCGCGCGCCGCTTGCCCCAGCGCATTGCTTATTCTTCGTTCAATGTAAGCCATCCGCTATCACCCCCAGGAACGAGGCTACCACAATTTTATACAATATTCAATTACAATATTTATTCGGGATAGATTAGGCAGGGGGAAGGTCTCACCCCCGTAAAAACGCTAAAAACGGAGACCTGACCCCCAAAAAATTGGCTTGACAGAATAATTACTCACGAGTAAGTTACTTGCGTGTAATCTTGAACAAGGAGACTC
Organism: Syntrophales bacterium; assembly: GCA_023229765.1. NCBI lineage: Bacteria > Pseudomonadati > Thermodesulfobacteriota > Syntrophia > Syntrophales > Syntrophales bacterium. The sequence continues at coordinate 1,777 of JALNYO010000067.1, forward strand.
GATGATGATTTTTATCAACAGGGAGACTGAGCTTTCTTTTCTGCGCCGCGCCTGGCAGGAAGAAAAATCGCAATTCGTGGTGATTTACGGAAAAAGGCGTGTCGGCAAGACGGCCCTGGTCAAGGAATTTTCCCGGGACTTGCCCCACATCTATTTCCTCGCCGACAAGGCGCCCGACAGAGACCAGCTTGCCCAGCTCTCCGAGAAAGTCGGCCTCCATTTCCAGGACGACTTTCTTCTCTCGCGCGGGTTTGGAACCTGGCACGATTTCTTCAAATATTTAATTAGGGACAGAGCCCCTATTAATCCCGAATTAACAGGGGCTCTGTCCCTAATTAACCAACGCAAGCTCGTTCTCATCTTCGATGAATTCCCCTATCTGATCGAAAGCAATCCGGCCATTCCGTCCCTGTTTCAAAAGAGTTGGGATGAAGAGTTGAGTCAATCCGGCGTTTTTATGATCCTGCTCGGGTCCAGTATGGGCATGATGGAAACGGAGGTCCTCGGCCACAAATCGCCGCTGTTCGGCAGGCGTACCGGTCAGATTCTCGTTGAGCCGCTCCCTTTTACCGATGCGAAAAACTTTTTCCCGGGTCTGTCCAACGACGCGTTCATGTATTTTTACGGCGCCCTGGGCGGAACACCCGCCTATCTCCTGCAATTCGACCCGGCCGACGATTTCCGCGAGAATCTCCGGCGCCGCATCCTCGCCCCGGAGGCCTATCTCTACCGCGAACCGGACTTCATCCTGCGGGAGGAGCTGCGGGAGCCCCGCAACTACTTTTCCATCCTGCGAGCCATCTCGATGGGGAAAACCCGCCCCGCGGAAATCATTAACGAAACAGGGTTTGAAAAGAACATGGTCGGCAAGTACCTCTCCGTCCTGACCGATCTGAAGATCATCCGACGCGAAGTGCCCGTCACGGAATGGGGCTTCGAGAAAAGCAAAAAGGGCATTTACCTTCTTGAAGATCATTTTTTCCGCTTCTGGTTCAATTACGTCTATCCCAACAGGAGTTTCCTCGAAGAGGGGCAAAGCGATTATGTTCTGGACCGGAAGATCATGCCTTCCCTCGACCGGTTCATTGCGTGGTCCTTCGAGGAGGTCTGCCGCTCCCTGGTTCGCAAAGGGTTGCCGGGGGGGATAAAATGCAATCGGGTGGGGCGGTGGTGGAGCAAGGAGGGCGAAATCGATATTGTAGGACTGGCCGAGGATGAAAATACCGCTGTTTTCGGAGAGGTCAAATGGAGCGTCAACCCGGTCGGCACGGACATCCTGGATGATCTGGAAAAGAAGGCAAGGCTGGTGGATTGGCATAGAGGCGAGCGAAAGGAAGCTTTCGTCCTCTTCAGCCGCTCCGGTTTCACGGCTAACCTGGAAAAACTCGCGAAAGAACGCGGGGATCTGCTGCTCTTCCCGACAAAACGAGAGCTTTGAATTTCTCCCGAAATGTTGTTAATTGTCATTCCCGTGAAAACGGGAATCTGGTCTTTTCGGGAACTTATAGATTATGAACATTAAGCTTCGCTTTCCCGCCTGCGCGGGAATGACAAAAAAGCGAGATTTTCAAAGATCTCGAATTTTGTCATTTCGAGGAGCGTTAGCGACGAGAAACCTTAATGCTCGTGCACAGTTAAAGATTTCTCCCTTCGGTCGAAATGACAATATTGACAGTTATTCAAAGGCCTCTCTTTATTTCAGAGCCAAGTGAATTTTCAGGGCCTCGTCGATCGCGTTCAAACCCTTCTGATCCAAAGCGCCAATCCTTTTTATGATCCTTTTCTTGTCGAGGGTGCGAATCTGATCCGCTTTGATTTTGGAGTCCTTGGGTAAATTGGCAATGCCTTGAGCAATAAAAACCTCAAAGGGATAGACCGATTGAGGTTTTTTTGAGGTCAGGGGAAGAATCGTCACCGTCCCGGAAAATTCATTGTTCTTATCGTTGGAAACCACCGCGACCGGGCGAGTTTTGGCGATCTCCCGCCCCATCACGGGGTCAAGGGCGGCCAGATAAATCTCCCCTCGTTTAATAATCATCCCATCCCTCCAGATCGACAGCTTCGAATTCTTCGGTCATGGCTGCATTCCCGGCTGCCGCGGCGCGATACCCTTTTTCAAGCTGCTTTTCCAATTCGGCTGCTTTCAATTTCCGAATATACTCCCGCAGTGATTCCGCAATGAGGCGGCTGCGACTGCGAGGGCCAGCAACGTGATTCAAGGATTCGATCACATCCCTCGGTAAGGTTACATTAATTCGGACCATTTCTGTCTGCATAAAGCACCTCCTTCCATGGGTCATAATAAAGCACACAGAAGTGTGTAATGTCAAGAACAGAAATAGGGGCAAATACGCCCCCCGGCAAAACACCTGTGAAGGGCCAAACAATTGGGGCTCTGTCCCTAATTAATAAAATCCTCTCTGCCCGATGTCCGGCATCAAATCGCTTTGTTCCTGATGAGGATGTTGATCTAAGTATAATCATTTATGTGTCGGAGTAGAATTAATTAATCGGGTGCAATGATCCGCAAGGCGGGGAAATAGGTGCGATAGCGGGCGGCATCACGTGTCAGCAGCGTCATGCCGGCGACCTCCGCATGGGCGCCGATATAGAAATCCGGTAACGGCGACCTTTTTTGCCCGCCTTTGCGACGATAATCGAGAAAACACTTGCCGGCAAGAAACGCTGCTTCCCACGGCAGGGGCAGGCGGCGGAAATAAGTTGAAGGCAGCGCCGCGTCGAGCTCTTCCACCTTTTCGAACCTGATCGAAACTTCAGCATAGATGATGGGATTGACAGCCAGGATGTTGGAGCTTGCGCAATCGGCCAACTTTTCCGACGACCATGCAAACCAGCCCCCATCCTCCGTCAGGATATCCAGGATAACGCTGCTGTCAACGAGAATCTCCATCACTCCCTCGTCATGGCCAGAATCTCATCTGTGCGCAAAGCCACGGTCCCTTTGCCCTTCATGCAGGCAATCAGATCCTTCCCACGCCCTTCATCACTCTCGGCTTTCTGAAGAAACACCTTGTTACCGGAAACAAAAAACTCAACCTCCGTGTTCGCCAGAAATCCCATTTGCTCACGGACATTCTGAGGAATGGTGACCTGACCTTTTGATGTGATCCGCATATAACTTTCTCCTTCCTATTCTTACTGGCTGTAGTATTACCAAAGCGCAAGCCAATGTCAAGGCGAAAATAATCGCATAATAATTTTCACAATTGTCAAAGCCGGCCCGGGTGGCGTTCTTATCGAACGGGATCAGGGGCACTGTCCCTCCCCCAAAACGCTACCTTTCAGGACCTGACCCCCATCGGGTTGGGCTGCGTGTAGTGCTTGACGTATTTTCTTAGGAGCTGTTTCATTTTTTCGTCGCTGTCGGGGGAGGGGTCACGGATGGCTGCGGAGAACTCCGCGAGGATGGAGGTAAGTTCGGGAAGGGTGTATTTTTGGCTGCCCCGGGCGACAAAGATCTTCTCATGGCAACTGGCGTCGGTGCCCTCTTCCGCCGTCAGGATCTCTTCGAACAGTTTTTCACCGGGGCGCAGGCCCGTAAACTTAATGTCGATGTCCCGGTTTGGTTCCATGCCGTGGAGGCGAATCAGCTCCTCGGCGATGTGCAAGATCTTCACGGGCTCGCCCATATCCAGCACAAAGACCTCCCCGCCCTGCCCCAGCGTGGACGCCTGCAAAACCAGGGAGACCGCCTCCGGGATCGTCATAAAGTAGCGCTTCATCTCCGGGTCGGTCACCGTAAGCGGCCCACCGTGCTTCAACTGCTCCAGAAACAGCGGCAACACGCTGCCCCGGCTGCCCAGCACGTTCCCGAACCGCACAGACATGAACCGCGTGGTGGGGATAATTGGGGACATGACCCGAATTCCCTGGAATTCGGGATCGTGTCCCCAATTATCCGGGCACGAAGACTCCGGCACGTCCTGGATTATGGACATTAATCTTCGATTTCCCGCCTGCGCGGGAATGACAAGGGGAACGGGAATGACAGATGGGCAGGGATTGTCAGATGGATTAATTAATTCCCTATTTAATGTCCGGCAGATAAATTCGGCCATGCGCTTGGTGGCGCCCATGACGCTGGTCGGGCGGACGGCCTTGTCCGTCGAAATCATCACGAACGTCTCCGTCCCAAACTCCACGGCGGCGCGGGCGATGTTATACGTCCCGAAGATGTTCACCTTCGCGGCCTCTCGCGGATTGTACTCCATCATCGGCACATGCTTGTAGGCGGCGGCGTGAAAGATGATCTCCGGCCGATATTTCGCGAAGACCTCCCGCACGCGCAGCTCGTCGCGGACGTCGCCCGTGACATACTCTATCTCCCCGGAAAGATGCGGAAACAGGCGCGTCAGGCGCAGCCCGAGGTTGTGCAGCTCCGTCTCGTCGATATCGAAAAGGACGATCCGCCGTGGGCCGAACGCGCACACCTGGGTGACGATCTCCATCCCGATCGAGCCCCCCGCCCCCGTGACCAGCACCGCTTTCCCTTCGAGGAAATTCCGGATGCCCCTAAAATCGACGGAGATGATCTGGCGACCGATCAGATCCTCAATGCTGATGTCCTCCAGCCCCTTCAGGTTGATGTCCGGCCTGTCGAAATCGTAGATCCTCGGCACTACCTTGACGGTGCCGACCTTCAACTTCCGCGCCGCATCGTACAGCTCGCGCAGGGTTTTGTGGGTCAAAGACGGGATCGCGATGACGACGGCCTCCACCCGCTCTCTTGTGATGACCTCCCCCAACTTCCCCAAATTGCCCAACACCCTCACGCCGTGCATGGATGTCCCGGCCTTTGTCCGGTCGTCATCCAGAAACCCGATGGGGCAGAAATCCGTAAATCCGTTGCGCGCCATGTCCCGCACAAGCATCTCTCCGGTATTTCCCGCGCCGACGATCAGCGTCCGCTTCCCTTTGCGCCCCGCCCCCCGCTCCCGGATCACCTCCAGATAGAGCTTCTTGGAGATCCGCAGGCCGGAAACCAGCGCCAGGGTAAAGAACCCGTCCACAAGGAAGACCCGCTTGCCAATCCCCGTGATCGGCAGTTGAAAGAACGAATTGGGCAGGCTCAGGATCAAGAGGGCCATCTCGGCGACAACGACGGCCAGCACAATGCTCAACAGATCGGCCACGCCCACGTACCTCCAGGTGATTTTATAAATGCGGAAAATCACCAGGAAGCCGATCTTCAGGACAACAAAAAAAAGCAGAACCTCCCGAAGAAGCTCTGCGTAGGGCACCTGAAAATTAAAATCGAAGTGAACGAGGAAGGAAAGGTAAAGCGAGAGGGTGACGATGAGAACGTCGCAAAGCGAAAAGAATAGAAACCGCGAGAGCGACGACGTGTGTGTCAAATCATAGAGTATGCGGCCCCAAATGGAGCGGTTCAATTTTTCCGAATCGGTAGAACTATTCAATACAAAAACCTCTTTTATGGGTCGAAACGAGAGCTTGAATTTCTCCTGAAACCTGGTAATTCGTCATTCCGGCGGAAGCAGGAATCCAGTCACACCACCGATAGTATGAGAGCTTTGAAAATCTATACCCTTTTGTCATTCCCGCGCAGGCGGGAATCTATAAGTTCCCGAAAAGACCAGATTCCCGTTTTCACGGGAATGACAATTAACAACATTTCGGGAGAAATTCAAAGGTCTCAGTCTTTTGACAATC
>JALNYO010000068.1 GCA_023229765.1 Syntrophales bacterium
TGATGCAGCGGGGATGAACGCAGGAGCCGGTGTTGTAATAGGCTCGATCGGAGGAAATATGGGAACGTGCCCTCTTATTTCCTCGGGGTCTCCCCATCCTTCCCTCAAGATACATCCGTTCCGTAAGTGAGAGGTTTTCAAAGACGGGCCGGTGGGTGTGGCCGGCAATGATCGTGTCGATCAAATCTCCCTCCCCCTTCCGGGGGGAGGGTCGGGGTGGGGGGCATGTTTTGGGTGGGGGGGAAAATGGGGCTCTGTCCCTAATTATGCCCTTCGTCGCCCAGCCATGCAGCGTTTCGTCTATCTCATCGCAGCGGCCGGGGTTGTTGGCCGCCCGCGTCGGGTCTTTGGCGCCCATGCGTTGCGCGAAAGTCCATATTTTCCGGATCACGAATTTGGCCGCGCGCGCGAAGACGCTGCTGACCGAATTGTCGGCCTGGTGGCCGTGCAGCATCAGGATGTGCCCGTCCAGAAGGGCCGCCTCATAAACGACGATGCCGGGAAACAGCCTGCGGAGCTTCTCTTCGTTGTCCTTCCAGTAGCTATCGTGATTGCCCCAGATTTTGATGTAGCGGGTCTTTTCGGGATCGCTGTCATGAAACGCGGCCAGCCGCTCGTAAATCGAGGTGTGGGTGATGTAAATCTGCTGGAAGCGCTCGACTTCCCAAAGCTCCTCCGCGTCGCCCAGCTCGATCAACGTGAAGCCTTCCGCGAGGTAATAGTCGAGGGCGCATTTGAAGATCAGCGAATTGGCGGCAAAGTCATCGCTCCCCGTCCCGTCGCCCCGATGGGCGTCGGAAAACACGATAAACCGCGAATCGGCCGTGCTGAAAAGGTTTATGGTCTTAATATCGCGCTGCATAATCCCCACTCTTTTTCCTTTACTCAGTCCTCAGCACTCAGCACTCAGCACTCAGCACTTTTTTTTCAGCACTCAGCACTTTTTTTAATGACTCACATTCTCCGCTCTCGTAACCTTAAAAAACGTCAAAAAAAGTATCCTCAAATCAAACAAAAATGATTTGTTGTTGAGATAATACTCGTCAAATTCCACCTTTTTCGGAATCGGAATATCGTCCCGGCCATTGATCTGCGCCCAGCCCGTAATCCCCGGGATTAATCGATGCACACCGCGTTCCGTCCGCAAGGCAATCAGATCATCTTGATTGAACAACGCCGGCCGGGGTCCCACAAAGCTCATATCCCCTATCAAAACACTCCACAATTGCGGGAACTCATCCAGACTCCATTTCCGCAGCGAAGAACCTATCGGTGTCAGAAATTGATCGGGATCCGCTAATAAGTGCGTCGCAACCGCAGGCGTATCAATCCGCATCGTCCTGAATTTCGGCATCCTGAAAATCCCGTTGCCCACGCCCACTCGATCGGACCAATATAAAAAAGGCCCTTTTGATGTTGCTTTCACCAAAAGGGCAATGATAATCATCGGCACGATTAATACTAAAAGTAGAATTATCGTAGCAGTTAAATCAAATAATCGCTTAACGACCTTATAAACCACCGTATTCCCGCATCTCCTGGATTGTCTGGGGTTGGTTTAATCTTGCAGATTGAACCAAAACACTAACAAATGGTTCAGGCTGCAAGCCTGAACCAGCAGAAGCACTTGTCTTTCTCCCGGCAAAACGCTAAAATGCAAGACCTGCCCCCCAAATATTCACTTCTTCATGCAACAGCCAACATCAGATGCCCAACTGGTTTTGCCGCAGGTTTAACCTTGATCTCGATGTCGTAGCCCAACCGGTTCAAACAATCCATTAATTTGCGCTCAGATACGTTGGAAAAATCACCGCGAAGCAGGCCCGATAGTTTTGGTTGAGGCAACCCCATACGGCGCCCGGCTTCCTCTTGCGACAAGCCAAGATTGCGCACAGCTTTAGTGATTTCAATCACGAGGCCAGACTTAATTTTGAGTTTATCCGCCTCAGGCAAGTCGAGGTCGGCAAAGACATTGCCTGAACTCATCTCTATTTCGACGCCATCAATCATTCGCTTATTCATCCCGCATCTCCTGTAAAAACTTCTCCGCGACTTTCAGGCGTTCGCGGATGATGTCCATATCCGGCTTTGGTGTCGCAATGCCGCTCTTGCTCTTTTTCTGGAACACATGCAATACAAAAACCGCATTCTCGAACTTGACTGTGTATGCAGCGCGGTAAGTGTTTCCCTGGTCATTCTCAACGATCTCCAGTACGCCCGCACCGCCAAAGCCTTTCAGAACTTTGGCTGCATCGTGCTGCTCTCCGCGCTGGGCAAAGTCCAAGGCATGACCAAAGAACTTGCGAACAATCACGGGCAGCGCCATTAAGTCTTTTTTGCTGCTACCCAACCATACGAGCGGTTTTTCTTTTTGATTCGCCATGGAACATTATACCTGAACAGATATAAAATGCAAGCAAAGATCCCTTGCCTTGCAACTGGGGTTGGTTCAATCGTGCAGATTGGATCAAAACATTAAGCAACTAAGAACTCATAACTCAAAACTTATGTTTGCCCCCTTACCAACCCCCAACAAAGCCCAAGATACTCATAAAAGGCCCTTTCCGTATTGGCCAAGGTCCCGGCTTGCGGGAAAAAGTCTGTAACTTGCAAAGGCGCCCATACAGCCCGAAAATCTGTAGGGGCCGCAATCGGTTGCGTGCCGGAACGAATAAACATCCTCATTGCTCGCGGCATATGGCTGGCAGAAGTCACCAGATAAAAAGGGGCCTGCCCCAAACGATCCCGCAAAAATTTTGCCTGATCGATGGTGTCCCAGGAAGCCGACTCCAATATTATTCTCTCCCGTGCCACACCTTGATCAAGGGCAACTTGCTGCATGATCAAGGCGTCTGGAGAGATTCCCTGATAATCCCCACCGGAAAGAACCAACCGCGACTGAGGGATGAGGCGGCTGAGCCGCACCCCTTCCAGTAAACGTTTCAAGCTGGCGTCACCCAATCGGTCTTCCGGAGTGAGAGCTTTATCTCCCCGGGAACCGCCGCCAAGTACCACAATCCATCGCACCTCTTTATTCAAACTGGACGATGAAACGGGTTGATATTGACTTTCCAGAGGACGCAAAATCAAGTAGCCAAAGGGAGCAAAAGAAAAGAGGTAAAGAATTGCAACTCCCGCTAAAACAATCGACCTTCTTCTTTTCTTAAGAAAAACACCCAAGAGGAGAAGCTCTATAACCAATGCCAGGGGAAAGAAAAATCGGCTGACCAGCTTCTTAAGGACGAACATCATCATTGGGGGCTTTCCCCGACCTTTCAGCGGGGATGGCGATAGAGGTCGTCATGGTCGAGGAGACGCAGGAGGTGGAGCGATGCCGACCAGTCCGGGTTTCCCGCCGGCAGCGTTTTCTCCGGATCGAAGGAGAGGCGGTATCGCTGGTCCACGCGAGCGGCCCACGCCGTCGGGTCATTGACGATGCGCTCCAAGTGCAGGCCGGGATGGAGAGGATTTCTTTCAAGAAGACCCAGGGTCTTCGCGATCTTCTTCATGATCTCCGGTTGACGACGAAAGCGTTCCGCATCCTCAATGAACTTCTCACTCGGGATCAGTTTCGGCATGCGCCATCTCATCGGTCAACCAGACCGGCATCGCCGCGGCGCCGCTTTCCCTGGCTTCCTTCAGTTTCGCCAGTCCCTGCTCATTCAGATGAACGGCCGGATAAACCGCCACAGGCTGCAGGATGAAGCCCCCCCCGTCAGCAACCGACAGATCCAGACACGCGCCCGCAACGAGCCCCAACTGCCTCCGCAGGGAGGCGGGAAGGTTGATACTTCCCCTTTTGTCCACCGTGATCAACATGTTTTCACATCCGTTTTCTAATCCGGTAGGGTTGATTCCCCGCCGATGGTTTCCTCATACCCTATTCATGTCATTATGTCAATATGTCAAACTATTTTGTTACCGCATTTCCCCGACCGTTTCTACCCAACCGGCGGCCAGATCATATTGCGGCACAAAACCCAGTTCATCGCGAATTCGCCGGCTATCCACAGCGATGTCTTCAGTGTACTTGTCTATGGTTGCCCTTGTAACAGGCGCCTGAAGACCAAACAAATGCGCACCATCTTCCATCAACCCTGCCGCCCGGCGCACGGGCGACACAGGCAATGCAAACCCCGGCGGCTTCCGTCCCAGAGCATCACAGATCGTTTCAATAATCTCATTCAAAGTATGAAAACAACCATCCGATACATTGAAAATCTTTCCCGCCGCCGCATCGTGTGACACGGCCACCACGGCGGCACGTGCCACATCCTTGTCATAAACCAGTGTGCGACGGTTGGCACCCTTCCCCACAGGAATGAAGCGGCCCCGTGCCAGAGACCGCACAAGCCGTTGGTAATTTCCCTTGATCCGACTGCCATACACAGCACCGAGGCGCAAAACAGTCCCCAAGGATTGACCGTCGGCGCCTCTCGCATTCAAGACAATCTGTTCGGCAGCACATTTGGTTTGAGCATAAAAAGTGTCAGGATGAGTTGGCGACATCTCATTGAGCACGCTACCATCTGAAGGCCCATACACCGCAATCGTACTGAACAAGACAACGCGCTTCACACCCGCCTTGATTGCAGCTTCAACTACCGTCGCTGTTCCGCCAATATTTACACGCTCGTATTTTTCACGTAATTCAGGCGGCGGATTGACAATGTGCAGGAGCGCCGCCATGAGAGCTTTATCCCAAAATGTTGTTAATTGTCATTCCCGTGAAAACGGGAATCTGGTCTTTTCGGGAACTTATAGATTCCCGCCTGCGCGGGAATGACAAAAGGGTATAGATTTTCAAAGCTCTCGCCATATGAACGACTGAATCCACGCCTTGCATTGCTGATTGGACCGCCACTTGATCAGTGACATCGCCAATCAAAACTTCTACGCTTTGCGGGAATGTGCCCGATGTAGTAGGATCGACCGAAAAGGAAGCGATCTGACAGCCTGTTTGGTGCAACGCATGGACGAAACAACGGGTTATAACAATCTGTCTGCAAGTTCTTTATATCGGGAGAATTTTTTGTCTGCTGACATCAGTTGCGCATCTTGGCTCAGCGCGGTGGCAATGATGATCCTGTCCTGCGGATCGCTGTGATGTTCAGGCAAATCCACAGCGATACTCGCAATGGCGGGCGTTATGGGCAACAGATTGATACCGGAGCCTTCCAGTGCTTTTTCAAACCAGCTCGTTCTGCTGCAGGGCAATTCAATTCGGCTATGAGCATCAAGCCATGCAACTTCAAAACAGCTTATGGCAGAGACAGCGACAACGTCAGCGCTTTGGATCAGATCGTTTCTGACCTGCCCAATGAGATCGATGCTCTCATTGACCCACCACAACCAGATGTGCGTATCCAGGATAATCATTTGGGCAAATTCCAGTCTTTTTCGGAAGCAGTGTTAAAAATATTGCCCATCAGCCGCATCTTTCCGGCAATGTCCCGATGTGGAAAGCGACGCGCACGTTTTTTTTGCACCGGCTTATCAACGATCAGATAAATGACTTCCACCTGTTTGTTGGGAGGAAATTTCGGCAATCCCTTCAGGTTACCCTTGTGATCGGTATCAAGCAGCAAACGCTCTGTATTCATGATTTATTCCTCTTTTTCATTCCATCCTTAAAAAGTACATTAACCTTCATCAAAATGGGGAAAGCCATCATAACTGAAATCAAAATATTGTCCATAGGATTTTCTGGATCAAACTGGCGCCCATAAAAATGGGTGGGTTCTTTACTGTCGAGTAGATTAGTTTCTCCTGATGCTACAGGGTGATGTTTGTGTTCTCCGTTTCTGCCTGGTTTCCCGGCAGTGCCACATTATCTCAACCATACATCAGTTGGCTCTAACCCCTCTCAGAACCGTGCTTGCGCTATTTACGCACACGGCTCCTCACATGGTCAATTCACAGAAGATCCAAACATACTGACCTTGATCCTTGGTTTCGGTAGAGGAAAACGCTTCAGCATCTCATTGAACTTTTGCCAGTTGAGACAGCCACGTTTACCACGACGGTTCAGCCACTTAAACAGCAGCTTTTTCACTTCCTCTCCGAACCGTGCAATGCCTCGCCTGTTGTCGGATACGCCGTAGTAGTTGTAATGACCTCTCAATTTGGCTTTGGCTGTTTCCCAAAGTTCTTTGGTCTTCAGAGTTCTGGCATTCTTCAGCCATTCCTTGAAGATTTTCAGCTTGGCGATAAACTTCTTGCGGGCTGTCACCCGCTTCATCCGAAACCCTTTGCCGTTCCGCTTTGTCCCGCAGTAGTGGGTAAAGCCCAGAAAATCAAACGTCTCTGCCCTTTCCCCTCTTTGCTTGGCATTCTGGACGGCGAATCTTCCAAACTCCATCACTTTGGTCTTCGTCGGTTCCACCTCAAGCCCAAACTTGCTTAGACGTTCGACCAGCTCCACGCGAAACCGTTCCGCCCCCTGCTTATACTGGAAGCAAACGACGAGTCGAGTAGCGCAGGGGAATCTCACTCCCACGCTCTCACAGAACCGGACGTGAACCTCTCAGCTCATCCGGCTCCTATCGTCCAGCCGCCAACTGAAGAAACTGCCAATGGGCAAACAACTTTGG
>JALNYO010000069.1 GCA_023229765.1 Syntrophales bacterium
TTTCCGGCATTATCTACACGGGAAGGGATGCTGCCCACAAGCGGATGATCGAGCTTGTCAATGCGGGCAAGGAATTGCCTATCGACGTCAAGGGCCAGATAATCTACTACGTCGGTCCGACCCCGGCTCGGCCGGGGAACCCTATCGGCTCGGCAGGCCCGACGACAAGTTATCGGATGGACGCCTACGCCCCCAAAATGATGGAATTGGGCCTGAAAGGGATGATCGGCAAGGGAAACCGCGCTCCGGAGGTTGTCGAGGCGATGCGAAAATATAAGGCCGTTTACTTCGGCGCCACCGGCGGCGCCGGCGCCGTCCTGTCCAGGAGTATCAAAAAGGCCGAGGTCGTTGCCTACGATGACCTCGGACCGGAGGCGATCCATCGGCTGGAGGTTGAGGATTTTCCGGTGGTCGTCATCAATGACATCCGGGGAAATGATCTTTATGTGGAAGGCGCGAAGAGATATCGAAAAGATTGATAAAAACACCCTCTGCCCAGCCGTAATTCCTGACGGGCGGAAGGGAATTGTCCCGCAATAATCGTGACATGCCGTCAATAACCAAAAACGCGTGAAGTCAAGTCACTTAAATAGGAGGATCCGTTTCAATGGGAAATTTGGAGAAGCTCGTTCAGGATTTAAAAGACATTGCCGGCGATGATCATGTACAGACCGATCTGTATGACCGATCAAACTATGCCGATACATCGCTGCCGTACGATGTGGAGGAGGGAGACCTGCCGGATGTCGTGGTTCAACCCGCCAATGCCCAGGAGGTCTCCGCGGTGTTGAAATGCGCCAATGAACATAATGTCCCGGTCATGACCTATGGTTCCGGCACATCGCTTATCTTTGGCACAAAGCCCAAGCACAAAGGGATAACGCTGAGCACGGAGCGATTGAACTATTTGAAAATCGACGAGGACTATCAATGGGCCGAATTAGGGGCGGGGCTAAAAACAGGTTTTGTCATTAAGGAACTCGGCAAACTGGGTTACTTTCTGCCGATCCAGACACAGCCGGGGTCCAGCATCGGCGGAGCGGTGAGCGTCAATACGCTGGGTCATTTGACCGATAACGTCTTCGGCAGACCCCTGAATAATATCATCGGCCTGGAAGTTGTTCTGCCCACGGGGGAAATAATAGAGACAGGATCGGAATGCCTGAGACGTTCCTCGGGATGGGATTTAACGCGCATATTTGTAGGGGCGGAGGGGATCTTAGGGGTAATCACCAAGGTTCGGATGATCCTTTATCCCATGCCGGAAACGGTGGATGCGGTTGGTTTTTTCCAGACGGTTGAGGATATAGGGCGTGTTATCGCCCGGATGTACAAGGAAAAACTGCCGCTGCCGATGGATGGAGAATTTGTGGGCGAAAAAGCCTGCAAGGTCGGTTGCGATGCCTATTGTCTTGACTTCCCGGAAGGGGCCATGGCCATCACCCGCTCTGCGGGAAGAACCAAAGAGGAAGCCCAGAGGAACGCAAACGAGCTGGTCGAATTATTCAAGCGCTCCGGGGCGGTGCAGGCCTATATCCTGGAAGATGAGGAAGTCCGAAAAAAGGTTTGGGGCGTCCGGGAATACGGCCGGAAATGGGGAAAAGAGAAAGGGCTCAAAGGGTGCCAGACGATCGAAATCAACCCTCCTCTTCCCCTTCTGGCAGAGGCGATGACCGAACTGAATCATATCTGTGATGGTCGGACAGATATAATTGGGGAGATGGAGGCCTACTTCTACGGTCATATTGGCTCCGATTCGCTCCATTTGCGTTTTGCAGTGCCTTATGGCTGGTCGATAGAAAAAATGAAACAGGTGGTTGCCGCGCTCTGGAAGCTGGAGAAGGAGATGAACCTGAAGTATAAAGGCGTCGGCGGCGATTGGGGACAGCTTCCCTACCGGGTTCCCTTTTATCGGGAAAAGTATGGGGAAACCAGCTATCAGTTAATAAGAAGCATGAAACTCCTGTTTGATCCAAAAAACATTCTTAACCGTGGAAACGTTGAAGGAGAGGTGTGATGAAAGAGGAACAGGTTGAAGAAAATATTGAGAAATATTTAACAGAAGCTCTCCTCCAATGTGAGAAGTGCCATCACTGCAATACCGTCTGCCCCATCGTCGATACCCGGGTCACGCAGGGACCCTTTGGTATAAACCGTTCCATTTACTATGCGGTAAAATGGAACAGTTTCAGCGAAGACCTCCGGGATTTGGTCTATTCATGCACAACATGTGGCAAATGCGTGGAGATGTGCAACAAGGTATCAAGATCCTTGCCCCTCGTGGAGATATTTGAAAAGGCCAGGGAACTGCTGTTGGTGGACAAGATGCTGGGCCCGATGCCGGACCAGAGAAATACCTTGAAAAATATGCATGTGCGCGGCAATCCCTGGGGAAACCCGTCCCATGAGAGGACAAAGTGGGCGGAGGGCCGCGATATTAAATTCGCCACCAGGGACGACCGGGTGGATGTATTGTACTTTGTCGGTTGTGCGGCCTCCTACGATTCGCAAGGGCAGAAGATCGCCAAAAACCTCAGTAATATCCTGAAGCAGGCGGGCGTCAATTTCGGCATCCTGGAGAATGAGACATGTAGCGGCCATGAAGCCCGCCGGATTGGCGAGACGGGCCTTTTTGCCTATTTGTCCGAGGCCAGTATGGAGATGTTTGCCGAAGCGGGAATCAGCCATATCGTCACAAGCGACCCACACAGCTTTTACAGCTTCACGAAGGAGTACCCGGACAACTGCAATAATATAAAAGTTCAGCATTACACCCAGTTTCTGAACGATCTTCTGGATAAAGAGGCATTAAAACTTCACAACAGCGTGAATAAGAAGATCACCTATCACGACCCCTGTTACCTGGGAAGGCATAGCGGGGTGTTTGAGGAGCCGAGAGCGCTTATCAAGCGCATCCCCGGCGTCAGTTTCGTAGAGATAGAGAACAATAAAAAAGACAGCGACTGCTGCGGCATGGGGGGCGGCCGGATGTGGATGGAGCCGCCGAAGACATTGCTTTCCTCGCAGGCAATAGCAGAAAAAAGGATCAAGCAGGCCCTCGATACCGGCGCTGACATCCTCATGACCGCTTGTCCGTTTTGCAATATAACGCTCACCGATGCGGTTAAGGTCATGGGGAAAGAAGACCTTATCAAGGTTATGGATATCACGGAGCTGATTTCCCTGTCTCTTTAAGAAAGACAGCAATAAAATATTGAGGGTTTACGAATGTTGAAGGTTAGTTCTGATGACCTTTTGAGACCGGACAGCGTGTTGATCAGTCCGGCTCAGTGGTCCCTACCGCTGACCTGCTTTGCAGTTTATCAAAGAGGGGACTCTGCGCTGTCCGATTGATATTCTTTCGTGGTGTTTGATGACAAATCATGTTCACTTTGTTGCTGTGCCGCAGGATGAATCTTCCTTGGCCAGGGGTTTTGGAGAAGCGCATAAACGATACACTCGTATGAAAAATTTCAGCGAGGGAGTACGCGGCTATTTATTTCAGGGGCGATTTTGTTCATGTGTGCTTGATGAGGGTCATTTCCCTGCTGCTGTCCAGTATGTTGAAAATAATCCTGTTGCTACAGACATTGTGAAGCATGCATGGAAATATTCGTGGTCTCGTGCTGCCTATCATGTCGGCAACATTGAAAATGATATTCTCGTTAGAGACGGAATTTTGTATGGGCTCGTCAACGATTGGCGGATCTATCTTGACGAGAAAGAGGGAATTTTTCAGTCGTTGGGACAATAAGAACCAGTTCGGCAAATTCAATCGCGGATTTTGGGGCGATGCACTATGTTGATTATTCTTCTATCATCGCTCTGAATCATGGTCTTCCTCCTGATGAAGTTGTTTTTGGCAAAATTTCTTATCAGTAGTTTACCGTGACTCAACCTGAATAGCAACCAACCTATTTTCATCATTCTTTCGTACGAAAAGGAGGAAAGCGCATGTCGCAAACAATGATTTCAAGTCAATTGGCGAAGTTTTCGTGCGGTCTTCGTTTCGAAGATCTGAGCGGTCCGCAAGTCGCCAAAATGAAGGGGTACATACTGGACTGGCTGGGATCGGCCTATGCGGGCAGGGACCAGCCGTCGATCCGCATGATCAGGAAAGTTGCCGACAGTCTCGGCGGCAATCCCGAATCCACCTCTATTCCCGATGGGACAAAGACAAGCTGTCTTCTGGCCTCCCTGGTGAACGGCGCCGCCTCGCACGTTGTCGAGATGGACGATCTGCATCGGGAATCGATCATTCACCCGGCCAGCGTCATTTTTCCCGTGGTTCTTGCCTTAGGGGAAAGACGGCGCGCCTCTGGCAAAGAGCTGATCGTCGCGGCGACCGCCGGCTATGAGGTTGGCATCAGAGTGGCTCTGTCTGTCGGGACGACTCATTATCATTATTGGCACACGACGGGGACCTGCGGAACCTACGGGGCGGCGGCAGCGGCGACAAAGCTTCTGGATTTGAGTGAGGAGCAGTTCGTCTGGGCGATGGGCTCAGCGGGAACGCAGGCGGCGGGACTCTGGGAATTTCTCGCCGATAATGCGATGAGCAAACAGCTCCACCTTGGCAAGGCGGCGATGAATGGGCTGCTGGCGGCGCTTTTGGCCAAGGAGGGATTCACCGGCGCCAGGAAAATACTGGAAGGGGAAAAGGGGTTTTTCCATGCCACATCGCAGAATTTCGATCAGGACAAGTGCACTGCCGGCCTGGGCGAGGTCTTTCACAGCGACCGCAATTCGATCAAGTTTTACGCCTCCTGCGGACACACCCACTCCGCTATCGATGCCGTGCTGCTGGCCACTGGAAGCAAGACCTTCAAGGCATCGGAAGTCGCAGAAGTCCGCCTGCGCGTCTATCAGGGGGCGGTCGATCTCCTGGGGGAAATCGAGCCAAAGTCGCCATACCTGGCAAAATTTCATCTGCCATTCTGTATCGCTACGGCATTGGCGTATGGCCACGTCCAACTGTGCGACTTCACAGAAACAAGGCTGGACGATCCGGATTTGAAGGAGCTGATGTCGAAGGTTCACTTTGTGGCAGATCCCGAGTTGACAAAGGTCTATCCGCGCAAATGGCCAGCCAGCGTGACGATCACCCTTGCCGACGGTCGCGAGCTTCAGGGCTACAATGAGTATCCCAAGGGGGATCCGGAAAATCCGCTGTCGGTTGCCGAACTGGTCGCTAAATTCAGGAGTCTTACGGACGGAATCATTTCTGAAGACCAGGCGAACCGGATTATCGACAAGGTGATGAACCTGGAAAAGATGGCTGACACAAACGAACTTCTGATATGAAGAAGTCATTCGTTTTGAGTGGGGAAACCATGGCTGACAAGGAATTTTTCGGTATTTTCCCCTGTCTGGTTACCCCCTCGATGAAAAGGGACGGCTCAAGGAACAAGTGCTGGCTGCTCTCGCCGAACACCTCATCCGCCAGAGAGTTCACGGCGTGACCGCTGGGCAGCACCGGCGAGGCGCTTTACCTCGACTGGGCAACAAAAAAGCATACCGTGGAGATAGTTGTGAGCGTGACTGCCGGACGAGTTCCCGTCGTCGCGGGAATTTGCAGCCACGTCCACGCAGGAGGCCATCCATGATGCAACGGAAATCGAAAAGCTGGGCGTGGATGGCATTCTCACCATGATGCCCAAGGGAAACACCGGGGCTTCCCTTACGTTTAGTGTCCGATAAGATGCCTTTTCGCCATCAAATAGTAAGTCCGTGCTCACTGGCTTGAAATGTAAAAAGTGTAGGTTTGACGCCTCCTGTTGCCTTCGACAAGTGAATCCGATATAATTCATCTGAAAATAAGTGGTATGTCCCCTGATTTCCTACAGCAACAGTTAAAGGAGGATAGTGATGAATATACACTTTAGAATTGAGGGCATACCTGACCTTTATAAACTCATGAACCGACAGAAAAAAATTGATCTTATGTTTCAGGGAAACACCCTGCATGATCTTGTGAACGGGTTGATAAGCAGATTTGGTTCAAAGGTAAATAAGATTCTGTTGGACCAGAACGAATAAGGATAGATCGTGAGAGCGAAGCGAACCACGATCTTATCCTGTAGTTGGACGAGCCCGTTGGAAGTTGGCAGGGTTTTTGTATATGCAAATATCTTTTTTCGAGTGTGGGGCGGATGC
>JALNYO010000070.1 GCA_023229765.1 Syntrophales bacterium
AAGACATTCGGGGAAAATTTGAGTTGGTATTGGAAGGCCATGATGCCCTTCATAAGGAAATCAGGGATACCAGAGAAGAACTATGTGAAAAGATTAATTTAGTTGACTTCAAGGTAGGGGCGCTGAACAAGAAAATTGACGACGTGCATGACAAACTCGACAAGAAAATTGACGACGTCCGGGATGAACTAGGCCGAAAAATCGACACTGTTGCCGCCGACCTTACCGCCCACCGCCGGGACACGGAGGCCCATTCCCCGGTGTACCGGGTAAAGGAATAATTGCGGTCACACCCCCCGCAAAAACGCTAAATTTAAAGACCTGACCCCTCCCAACCCCTCCCAAAAAAAAGGAGACAAACATGTTAAGCAAAGATATCAACGTAGAAGCTTTTTGGGATGAAGAAGCCCGGGTCTGGGTGGCCTCCAGCAATGATGTTCCCGGGCTGATCACGGAGTCCGACACCATGGAGCATCTCATGCAAAAGCTGAAGATCCTGATTCCCGAATTGCTCCAGGCAAACGGTTTAATCAGCGGGTCGGATGCGACCGACATCCCCATTCATCTCCTCGGCAAATGGCAGGAAGTAATCAAATCTCAGGCGCAAAATGGCTGACTACGCCCCGACCGTAAGAAAAATACTTTCCGAAAATGATTGCTATCTGGAACGTCAAGGCAAAGGCGACCACGAAATCTGGTACAGCCCGCTTACGAAGCTCCGTTTCCCTGTGGATGGAAAAATCAGGTCGCGCCACACCGCAAACGGCGTTCTCAAACAGGCCGGGTTACCGAAACAGTTTTTATGATCCCCCGGCAAAAACGCTAAATTTAATGGGTGACCCCCATTTATCCAAAATATCTCTTGACTTCCGAGACCGCTTCGCATAGGTTCGCCGCGGTCTTCACTAAATGAACGCACCCAGACACGACAGGATCACAGATGCCCGCTTCACTTGCTGCCCGACTTGAGAGCTTTGAATTTCTCCCGAAATGTTGTTAATTGTCATTCCCGTGAAAACGGGAATCTGGTCTTTTCGGGAACTTATAGATTCCCGCCTGCGCGGGAATGACAAAGAAGGGGCGTTTTTCAAAGGTCTCGCCGGGGCGATCATAAGATCGGGAAGAACGTCCTCATCGAGATTGCCCGCAAGAAGCAGGAGCGCGGAATGCTCACGGCCTGGGACACCTACAAGGACAAGCGCGACAAGGCGCCCGCCGGCAGGCAGAAGAGGGACCCGAACAACCAAGCCCAGGCCCTCGACGCCCTCGTGAAAGCCGCCGCTAAAATCAGTGAAATAGACAACTCCGCTTGGACGGATGACGAGAAGGAGGCCTACCGCGCCGCGCTCGTCAACCTTCAAACCGCGATCGAAAGCTTCCTCAACCCGGCTTCCGCCCTGGCATGACCTGACCCCCAAACTTGCCCCCCAAAACCTGCGAGGTGAAGCATGGAAAAAGACCATCTGGAGATTCTGCTGGAAGACATTCGGGGAAAATTTGAGTTGGTATTGGAAGGCCATGATGCCCTTCATAAGGAAATCAGGGATACCAGAGAAGAACTATGTGAAAAGATTAATTTAGTTGACTTCAAGGTAGGGGCGCTGAATAAGAAAATTGACGACGTCCGGGATGAACTTGGCCGAAAAATCGACACTGTTGCCGCCGACCTTACCGCCCACCGCCGGGACACGGAGGCCCATTCCCCGGTGTACCGGGTAAAGGAATAATTGCGGTACCCACCCGCGAAAACGCTAATTTTAAAGACCTGACCCCCGAATTTGCTCAGCACTCAGAGAGCTTTGAATTTCTCCCGAAATGTTGTTAATTGTCATTCCCGTGAAAACGGGAATCTGGTCTTTTCGGGAACTTATAGATTCCCGCCTGCGCGGGAATGACAAAAGGGTATAGATTTTCAAAGCTCTCACTCAGCACTTGATTTTTCCAGATGGCAAAACTTTTTGAGTGTCGCTAATTTCTCAATTATTTCAATAGCATTACCTATGCCGGAGCTCCGGCATACCCCCCAAAAAAATAGCACACGGAGCCGTCCATGACCTCAAGCTCAGCACTTGGTTTTACTCAGTCCTCAGCACTCAACACTCAGCACTCGGTCCTCAGCACTCAGTACTCTGTCTCTCCGACCGGCGAACAATTTCCCCTGCCCACTCCGCAGGAGGAACCTGCTGAAATCCAGCGCCTCCAAGCCCTCGTCGCCGACCACCGCGCCCAGGGCCATGAAATCGTCGTAGTCCTCGGCGTCGGCTTCGTAGGCGCCGTCATGGCCGGTATCGTCGCCGACTCCGTTCAAAAAACATCTGTCATTTCCGAACAAAAAACACCTGTCATTCCCGAAGTCTTTAATCGGGAATCTAATTGTAATGTCATTCCCGAACAAAAAACACCTGTCATTCCCGAAGTCTTTAATCGGGAATCTAATTCCCTTATCATCCCCCCCGGCCAACCCAACAAATTCGTCATCGGCGTCCAGCGCCCATCCCCGCGTTCCTACTGGAAAATCCCACTTCTCAATCGTGGCATCGCCCCCGTAGAAGCTGAAGACCCCGAGGTCGCCCAGATGATCGCCCGCTGTGTCCTCACGAAGAAAACCCTCACCGCCACCTACACCTACGAGGCCCTCTCCCTCGCCGACGTAATCGTCGTGGACGTCCAGTGCGACTACTTCAAGGAGACCCTCGGCAATTGCCGCCAGGGCCACGCCGAGATCGCCGCGCTGGAGGAGAGCCTCAAAGTCCTGGGCGAGAAGATCCAGCCCCACTGCCTCGTCCTTATCGAGACAACGGTGCCCCCCGGCACCACCGAATACGTAGCCTACCCGATCCTAAAAAAAGCCTTCGAGCGCCGCTTCTCAAGCCCCACTCCCTTAGCACTTGGTCCTGATTCACTCAGCACTCAGTCCTCAGCACTCAGCACTAATGTTTTATGCCCCGACCCCTTACTCGCCCATTCCTACGAGCGCGTCATGCCCGGCCGGGAGTACGTTGCCTCCATCCGCGACTTCTGGCGGGTCTGCAGCGGGATCAACGAACCCGCGAAGGAAAGGGTCGTGAAGTTCCTCTCCGAGATCCTGAACGTCGAGAAGTTCCCGCTGACCGTCCTCGACCGCCCGATCGAAAGCGAGACGAGCAAGATCGTCGAGAACTCCTACCGCGCGACGACGCTTGCCTTCTTGAACGAATGGAGCCTTTTTGCCGAGCGCAACGGCGTGGACCTGATCAAGGTGATCGAGGCGATCAAGGTGCGCCCCACGCATTCCAACATGATCTTCCCCGGCCCCGGAATCGGCGGCTACTGCCTCCCCAAGGACGGCGGCCTCGGCGTCTGGTCCTACCAGACCCTGATGGGCTTCGAAGACGACATCTTCAAAATCACGCCTTTGGCGATCGACATCAACGACACCCGTTCCCTCCACGTGGCGGAGCTGGTCCGCGACGCGTTGCGGAACATGGGGAAGGTTGTCGCCGCCTCGAAAATCGCCATCCTCGGCGCCTCCTACCGCGAGGACGTGGGCGACACCCGCTACAGCGGCTCGGAGATCGTCGTCCGCAAGCTCACGGAGATGGGCGCGGACATCGTCATCCACGACCCCTACGTGAAGCACTGGTGGGAGCTGGAGAAGCAGGAGTCCTACCCCGCCCCGGGCCATTCCTGGTCGCGGTTCTTCCGGAATCAGGAGAAGCTCAAGGACAGCCGGGTGGAAAATGATCTCCCCGCCACCCTCAAGGGCGTCGATGCCGTCGTCCTCGCCGTCCGCCACGAGGCCTACCGCGCTCTCGACCCCGCCTGGGTAATTGGGATGACCGGCCGCCCCGTCGCCGTCATCGACTGCTTCGGCATCCTCGACGACGCCGCCATCCGCCGCTATTTCGAGCTCGGCTGCGAGGTCAAGGGCCTCGGCCGGGGCCATGTCAAGCGCATCAAGGATGCGGTAAAACGCTAAATTTAAAGACCTGACCCCGAATACAATGCTCCGATTTCCTCCCGGCCCATTTATCCAAAATATCTCTTGACTTCCGAGACCGCTTCGCATAGGTTCGCCGCGGTCTTCACTAAATGAACGCACCCAGTCACGACAGGATCACAGATGCCCGCTTCACTTGCTGCCCGACTTGAAAAGGAAGAGACGCTCCACATCATCCGCGAGATCGACCGCTCTCCGGAGATGAGCCAGCGGGAGCTCTCCATCCGGCTGGGGATCAGCGTCGGCAAGATCAACTTCCTCATGAATGCCCTGATCGACAAGGGTTTTATCAAGGTCGAGAATTTCCGGAAATCAAACAATAAAATTGCATATCTATACAACCTGACCCCCTGCGGGATCGAGGAAAAGGCCCGGATGACCTACCTTTTTCTGAAGCGCAAGACCGCAGAGTACGAACAGTTGGCGCAGGAGATCCGGCAGTTGCAGGCAGAGGTGCAGCTAAACGGCGCCTCTGCCGCAATTAGGGACTGAGCCCTTTTTCCCGGCTTTTCGGGAAATGGGGCTCTGTCCCTAATTGCGAATAACGTAGCTTAATCTTCATAATCGGCAATTACTCAAAGCCCCTGGTGTAATCCAGAGGGCGGAGCTGTATAAACGCTAATTTTAAAGACCTGACCCCCGAAACCTGCGAGGTGAAGCATGGAAAAAGACCATCTGGAGATTCTGCTGGAAGACATTCGGGGAAAATTTGAGTTGGTATTGGAAGGCCATGATGCTCTTCATAAGGAAATCAGGGATACCAGAGAAGAACTATGTGAAAAGATTAATTTAGTTGACTTCAAGGTAGGGGCGCTGAATAAGAAAATTGACGACGTGCATGACAAACTCGACAAGAAAATTGACGACGTGCATGACAAACTTGACAAGAAAATTGACGACGTCCGGGATGAACTTGGCCGAAAAATCGACACTGTTGCCGCCGACCTTACCGCCCACCGCCGGGACACGGAGGCCCATTCCCCGGTGTACCGGGTAAAGGAATAATTGCGGTCACCCCCCCGCAAAAACGCTAAATTTAAAGACCTGACCCCCGAAATCTGACCCCCGAAATATGGAACAGATTCTCATTGATCTGAAGAAAAGTTTGCAGGAAATCGTCGGCGACCGCATGGTCAAGATGGTGCTTTACGGCTCCAGGGCTCGCGGCGATTTCAGCGCCGATTCCGACACGGATATCGCCATTGTTGTCCGGGGTCTCTCGCCGGAGATGAAGCGTTCCATGCTGAGCCGGGTGGCCGACATCGAGTTTGACTATCTCCGCTCCCTCTCCACGCTGATTCTGTCGGAAGAGGATTTTCTACAGCTTAAAAAGCGCGAACGCCGGATCGCCGTCGACATCGAGCGAGAGGGGATCCCGCTTTGACCGAAGAAAACCGGAAAGAAAACATCCGCGCCGAGCTGGACAGGGCGGCAGAGGCCCTCGCCGCCGCGGTAAGGAGCTATTTGATCTCCGCAAAAACGCTAAATTTAAAGACCTGACCCCCAAAAAATGGGGACATTTTAGGAAATTGCGAAGCGATTTACAAAGATGTCCCCATTTATCCGCAGGGAAAATAGGGCTCAGTCCCTAATTTCTTCCCTAATTTCTCTGCGGTTCAGGAAGTCTTGCAGGGAAGGATTGTCGATCCAGGAACGTCAGTTATCGCGCATACCTCAGAAATAAGGGAAAT
>JALNYO010000071.1 GCA_023229765.1 Syntrophales bacterium
AACCTTTTGCTTTTGGTCAGTTTTCCGCTGATTACCGTCAGTTCCATAATCTCCCCGGGTCTTCGGGTATAGGTTCGGTAAAAAAGGTCTTCCTCCTTCTCAATTGGTTCGCCGTCGCTTTCCGTTATGATGTTGCCGCGAGTTATCCCGGCCTCGTAGGCGGGCGAGCCTTTCGCCACCGCGTTAACTATCCCGCCTGAAGTTACTTTTAGACCCAGCCGCGCCGCCATTACGGGGTCCAGCGCCGTGAGCGATATCCCAAGCCAACCGCGTTTAACCTCCCTCCCGGCGAGCATGTCCGGCAGGACACGCCTGACTTCCGAAGCGGGAATAGCAAATCCCATACCGGCAAAAGCCCCGGATGGAGAGAAGATGGCAGCATTGACGCCTATAACCCTGCCGTTCAGGTTCAGCAATGGTCCGCCGGAATTACCCTGATTGATAGCTGCGTCGGTTTGAATCAACTTCTCGTATTTCCGGCCCTCCACTTTTATACCGGCATTAAGCGCTGAGACTATGCCGGATGTGAATGTCTGCCTGAAACCGAACGGGTATCCCACCGCCAGCGCAAAGTCTCCGACTTTCGCGTCAAGTTGTTCCAGCTCTAGATAGGGGAACCGATCCTTGGATTCCATTTTAAGCACCGCGAGGTCCAGCGCCGGGTCTCCGCCGGAAAGAGAAGCCATATATGTTTTCTCTTTCCCGCCCGCATCCGACATTGAAACCTTTATGCGGGAAGCCCCTTCCACCACGTGGTAATTTGTCAAAATATGGCCGTCCGCATCTATAATCAAACCTGAACCCACACCCTGAGTATCATAACGGTATGTCCACTCCCTAGGAATGATATAGCCGAAAAAGAATTCAGGTTCGATAAATGTTTCAGCGTCTTCCCGTATGACCTTAAGACTGACCACGGCCGGTTTGGCTTTGGCGGCGACTAAATTGAAAGCTTGTTGAACTTTATACGCTTCCTCCTGAGCTCCAGCCCGTACGGAGAGGAAGAGAAGGAACACTGTAAACACTGTTCTTTTAGTCATAGAACCTCCCTTACAAATGATAAATGCAATATACAATTTGATAAGTATTTTGGTCAAGATTCGCCTGAAACTGTTGTTGCAATTCAGACAGTGGGGATAGTCCCTGCGGTAATCTGGAAGTATAGTGTTATTTCGTCCGCTTGAAGCAACCTGTTTCGGACTGGGACGCTACAAATGGTTTAAAATGGCGCACACGGCTTTTTCAGGTGTTCAGATGCCGTAAACCGAGCGCAACCCGACCGGTTGCCATCGACCAGTAGGCAAATACTCAGTTCAAAACAGTGGAGTAAGGTTTTAGGGTGGTCGCGGCGAGTTCAATTCCTGAACCATTTCGCGCTCAAGGCGTAGCGTCTTGTGGAGGATTTTGTCCTGGATGTTTTTGGACCGGGTCAATAATATCTTCGTGTACTCGGGAGTCGTAAACAGCGCAAAACGATTCTGGCAATAAATGATGATAAATGAAGCGCTGGGCAGCAATTGGTTATAGACGCGAGGCAGCGTCCGGCGGTTAAGTTCCGCCCGCCCTTGGCGTTTGAGATAAAGCTGCAGAAGGTTATAGGCGAGGGCGACGAAGATAACCTGATTGACCACCAGCGAAAAGGCCCTGGAAGTAAATTCCGTCAAATCCCAGAAACACTTCAGTTGCCGGTGGCCTTCCTCAATATCAGTGCGCAGATGATATTCCTCCCGCCTTGCCAGCGGGTCCTGCGGGTTTTCAAAAGACCTGGTATCCAGGAGCATCCATATATCCTGCCGCCCGTCAGCATAGGTTTCCCGGTTGATGATAACATTAAGCGGAACCGGGCAGGTATCAAAACTTGTAAAGCCCTGTATTCCGGCGGCCTCGCTTTTGACCAGGGTCTTTTCCGGGGCCGGCGCAGGTTCCTTCGCCTTTAGTTTTGCCAACGTTTTCTGACGCTTAGCCTCCCTCCGGCGGATATTCTCCGGAGCCTGAGGCAGACGGGGCGGGGTTATAGGGCGTGGCACTGACTTGGGCACTTCCAGGAATTTGACGTCCGGCGACTTCAAAAGCCCAAGCGCATCCCTATAGAGGTCCATATTCTTTTTGAGCGGCATAAGTATGTCAACGCCATGCGTGAGCTTGCAATATCCAATCTTGGCGCCGTCAATGAAACCGCGATCCAGAATAAGCCGCTTGATAACGCCTTTTCCCACAGAGCCCACGAACTCATCAACCAGATCGTAAAGTATCGGGCACTCGTTCTCGTTGCCGGGCACAATGCGCATGGCAGCCCGCATAAAGAAACTGCGCTGGCGATCGGTGTGCAGCAGGGACACCATTTTATAGCAGCGGCGCCAACGGCAGCGCGCCGCCTGTCGAGAGTCCATGCCGGCAAGCGATTTCGCTTCTATGGGATGATTGTTCTCGTCAAAGAGCATGCGCACCGAACCTTCATACGCCGGATTGTCCGGCACAAACAGATAGGAGGCGTCCCCGCTGAATATCCCCTCCGCATCGAAGGCCTTGTGCAGCTTGAACATTTTGGGGATGTCGCAGTTAAACCACCCCATCAGCCGCTGCTCGTCGGTAGCCCGCGCGAATTTGCGCAGATAGTCCTGGTCGCAGGGGGTCTGCCGGTCATAATCATTTTTTTCGTTGAACCCGGCGCAGCT
Source organism: Syntrophales bacterium (assembly GCA_023229765.1). NCBI lineage: Bacteria > Pseudomonadati > Thermodesulfobacteriota > Syntrophia > Syntrophales > Syntrophales bacterium. The sequence continues at coordinate 2,676 of JALNYO010000071.1, forward strand.
AAGCGTTATATCCCCCGTTTCGGGATGCCTTGCCTTGTGCCCGATTTCGGGGCCAAAGGCGTTAAGCATTCCCCCGCAGCGAACCACATAGGGATAAGCGTAGAAGCTGTGCACCCCGTGCAAACGCATTGAAAGATTGCTGGCAAGGGAAAACCACACAGGAACGTCGTGCTTCTTACGGGGCGAAGGATAACTCACGGCAAGTTCCTGTAGAATTTTTTTGGCGCCGATATAGCGGAAGAATTCAGTTTCCACCACCTCGCTGGCCGTATCCATGTAGTCGAATTCACCGTTCTGAAACTGTTCAAGGACAAAGCCCTGATCACGTTCGTAGCAAACGATGTCCATTCAGGGATCCTTTCTCCTGACCTTCTCAATGGCATCAATGGCGCGTAACATTTTCGTGTAGAGCTTGACGAAATCCGCGCGGGCTGTCCTGAAACGCTGATAGCGTTTGGTCAACCTGCTCATTTGTTCTACTTGACCTGTAGGGACAGGCCATAACCGTGAGCGCCCTGAAATACTGGCGCTCAGGACTGTCGTTTCATGGAGCTTTCCCTTGGCGCAGCGGCAGTTTGGCTTGCCGCACTTGCGCCTGAGCGGGTAAACGGTTCCCTTTACCATGGGATAACCCTCCAGAAAGATTGGCAAAAGTTTCCCAGGCCGGTCTTTAAGGCGCACCAAGGTCTGTCGGAGGCTGCTCAAGCGGTGGCGGCGTGGATGTATCTGCATTTCGTATATAGTATAGCATACAGATTAAGCAATGTAAAGACTTTTTTTAAGGGTGGGGTTTTAATTCGTCATTATTGATAAGGAAAATCAGACGAAGGCTTTGCTACTGTCTGAATTGCAACGTCCGGGATTAGATAAACGCTTTATGTAGCGCCTTCAGCAACGGTTCGCCGTCCTGGAAAGAGGTGACGAGGGTTATCTTATCCGGCGCGTAAATCTCTTTTTTCAAAACGCAGCCGGAGACGGAGGCCGTTTCTCTGAGCGCTTTTTTTATTTCGGCGGCGTCCAGCTTTGAGCCGATAAGGTTCAGTTCGGCCGACTTTCCGCTTCCGCGGATGGAAAAACAGATCACTACCGGATCCGGGCCGACGCGTCCGGGGTTCCCGACTCTTGTCCCCTCTTCGTTTTCAAAAGAAGAGCGCAGGTGCAGTGGTATGGAGTATTTCTTCGCGTAAGCTATGGCGCGGAACTGGCGCACCTCGGTACCGGAACGTGCCAGCTGTATTACCGCGTCATATGAAATGTATGGTATTTTTTTTGCCTGTGGCACCACAGTGGGATTGGCCGTGTATATTCCCTTCACATCGGTATATAATTCGCAAATATCGGCTTTCAGCGCGCGTGCCAAGGCTACGGCCGTAAGATCGGAGCCTCCGCGGCCCAGCGTGGCAATATCTCCGGTTTTAGCGGCGCCCTGGAAACCAGCCACGACCGCGATCCGGCCTTTTTTCAGTTCTCTCAGCACTCGGGCGGGGCGGATCGAAATAATATCGGAGTCCGTGTGTCTGGAATCGGTCATTATTCCGGCCTGGACGCCTGTGAGCGAAACAGCCCGGACGCCTTTTTCCGCTATAGCCATAGCCGTCAGCGCGGCGCAGAACTGTTCGCCGGCGGCCAGCAGGGCGTCCAGCTCGCGCGGGTCCGGGCGGGAGGTGAGTAGTTCTGAAAGTGCCAGCAGGTCGTCCGTGACGTTGGCCGGGGCCGAGACCACCATAACCACGGCAAGGCCCCGGCGGCGGGAAAAGGCCGCCCGCTCAGCCATGAGCTTTATTTTTTCAGGCTCAGCTAGGGAACTGCCGCCGAATTTCATTATGATGGTTTTCATCGGAAGCTGGTCGTAAAACAGAAAGCGAAAAACATAAAGGGGTTCCGGAATTGTCCGGCCTCCGATGTTTTCCGCTTTGTGGGACGCCGGCTGAGGTTACACCATCGTCGCTGTGACCCGTATGACTTCTGAGAGCGTGGTCACGCCGATCCGCGCTTTGCCGATGCCGTCCATGAGCAGAGTGCGCAGTTTGCCGGTCTGTATGGCTGTGCGGCGTATCATGTCCGTGGGGCTATGGTCCAGCACCTGTTTGCGTACTTCTTCGTTCATCAGCATCAGTTCGAAGATGCCGGTGCGCCCGAGATAGCCCGTGTTGCGGCAGGCGGGACAACCCTTCTCCACTTTGTAGTTCGCTCCTGGTTTCAGGATAAGATCTTTTATCACTTTACCCTCGGCGGGGTCCATATTTTTTATAAATTCGCATACCACGGCTTCCGATGGAGGCGCCGCCTTCTGCGCGCATTGCGGACATACCTTTCGCACCAGCCGCTGTGACATGGCGCCCAGCATGGAGGAGGCTATAAGGAACGGCGGGATGCCCATTTCAAAAAGCCGCTCAATAATGCTCGGCGCGCTGATAGTGTGGATGGTTGTGAACAGGAGGTGTCCGGTTAGAGCGGAGCGAAGGCTGATCTCAGCCGTCTCATAGTCGCGGATCTCCCCCACCATTATAACATCAGGGTCCTGTCTTAGTATAGTTCTGAGGCCTTCGGCCCAGGTAAATCCGGTCTTGGCGCTTATCTGCGCCTGATTCAGGCCTTCAAGCCGGTATTCCACCGGGTCCTCAAGCGTGATGATGTTGATCATCGGGGTGCTGATGTTCTTGAGCATGGCGTAA
>JALNYO010000072.1 GCA_023229765.1 Syntrophales bacterium
TCTCCCTTTCCGGCAATCTGGGCTTCAAGAAGACTGGTACGGATATCATCGCTGTAGGCTCCGATGTGACGGCTGCTCTTACGGCCGGTTCATCGGTGAATGTAACTCTTGCGAACGCGGACTTCGGTTTGAAGGCTGGTAATGGCACAACGGCGTTCGAGATGAAGAACGGCTCGTTCTCGGCAACGATTGAAGGTCTTGCCGCCATTGACGCCACGACGGTTCTGGTTCGCTACACGAATGCGGCGACCACTGTCACAGCAAACACAATTCTTACTGTCGGCTCAACGAGCTACACCTTTACCGATCCGATCGCGGCGAACACAATCGCGGTTGAAGTTACCGGCTTCAAAGCAAATATTGCGGACTTTGTCTCCCTTTCCGGCAATCTGGGCTTCAAGAAGACTGGTACGGATATCATCGCTGTAGGCTCCGATGTGACGGCTGCTCTTACGGCCGGTTCATCGGTGAATGTAACTCTTGCGAACGCGGACTTCGGTTTGAAGGCTGGTAATGGCACAACGGCGTTCGAGATGAAGAACGGCTCGTTCTCGGCAACGATTGAAGGTCTTGCCGCCATTGACGCCACGACGGTTCTGGTTCGCTACACGAATGCGGCGACCACTGTCACAGCGAACACAATTCTTACGGTCGGCTCAACGAGCTACACCTTTACCGAGGCGATAGCGGCCAACACGGTTGAATTCCAAATTTCTGGTTTTTCAGCTACCGTCTTTGATTTTTTGTGGATCGAAGGGGATCTTGCCTTTAAAAAGTCATCCCTTGATAGCCTGACCCTTGCGGATGGTTCGGTTGTCGGTACTGCCGGTGACGGTATTGACGACGTCGAGTTAATGCAAGTCGGAGCGCATATTGAAACCGCTTTTGCAGGTATCAACGGTCCTTTTGAAAGTGAGGAAGCAACCCCTTCAGCGTTGGGCTTCACCCTTTCCAATCTCAACCTTGCCCTGACGATACTCTCTCCCAGAGCTCCCCCAGCACCAGCCTCTGCAACCGACCTGCGTACCTGGACGGCAGTCAAGGCAGATGTTGGTGGCGCTTCTTTTGTTGGTATCGACGGCTTGACACTTTCAATCGCCAGTCTTTCCGTAGATATCAATCAAGGTGGCGGCACGAACAATACAGTTGCCAACACCACCGCCGCCGATTTTTCTGTAACTCCTCTATCCGTCACCACGGGTGGAGAAAACACCATCACTATAGATTATTCTGACGAAACATTGCAGGTCGAAACCAATGTCGAACTCGACGTCTTCGGTTTTGTCCAGTTGGATGGCAGCCTTGCCTTCAAAAAAGCGACGGGGAACTTCGTTGTCACTGACGGTTCGACCCATGCCTCCACCGCCCTGAACAATATCAGCTACCTGGAGATTGGCGGCCATGTGAACACGGCCTTCGCGGGAGTTGGCAGCATCGGCTTCAACCTGACGGGTGTGGACTTCGGGATTCTGATGGTTTCCGACACGAACAACACGCCTGCCAATACCGCAGACGATGTCAACTACATGTCCCTGAAGGCGGATGTTGCAAGCGCGGCTCTGGTCGGGATTGAAGGTCTTACCGCCTCGGTTAACACGCTGTCGGTGATTGTGAACAAAACCAGCAGCGCCACGGCCGCGAACAAGGTACTCGATTTCGTCAACAGCGCCGAAGGCATCAATACTACTGATACGGATGCCGCGAGCATCGAAATCACGACCGGCCCGGCGACTGACCCGGTCACGATCGACATCGATGGAGACGAAGGCGCATTGCTCCAGGTGACGACGAACATCGAACTCGACGTCTTCGGCTTTGTGCAGCTTGATGGGAGCCTCGCGTTCAAGAAAGCGACTGGTAACTTTGTTGTCACCGACGGCACCACTCACGTATCCGCCGCCCTGAATAATGTCAGTTATCTTGAAGTTGGCGCCCATGTTGACACTGCCTTTGCCGGATTCAATGGCGGCACCGACAGTGCCATGGGTTTGAGTCTGACTGGTGTTGATTTTGGAATTCTGCTGATCAACGAGCAGGGCGTTGCAACCCCGCGCAATTGGATGTCCCTGCAGGCGACAGTCGCAAATGCCTCGATAGTCGGCATCCCCGGTCTTACCCTTTCGGTTGACACCTTCGGTCTGCAGGTGAACCAGGCTGCCGCCGACGGTTCCTTGATCAATTTTGCGACGCAGAACGAAGATATAAGTATTGGCCCGGACAAGAGCGTTACCCTTGATATGGATTCGGCGGACGGAGAGCTGATCCAGGCCTCCGGTTCCATCGAAATCGAACTTGCCGGATTCTTCAAGGTTGCCGGCGACTTCGCCTTTGTCAGCTCTTCGACTACGGTGCGCCTGTCCGACGGCAGTTCGGTGGATGTTGATCTGCTGACGATCGGCGCCAACAGCGTTGATGCCTTTACCGGGGTTAACGGCGGCACTGCCGACGCGATCGGCTTCGATTTGACGGACGCCGATTTTGCTCTGGCGTTGATGACGGATTCGCAGAACCCTGCCCGCAAATGGATGGCGCTCAAGAGCGAGGTCGGATCGGTTGCCTTTGTAGGGATTGACGGCCTTACCGTCGCAGCGGACACGCTGACGATCGAGATCAACCGTAACCTAGGAACGGCCGGTTCCCCGATACCTCAGGATTCCGAGTTGACGGCGACCACGCTCAGGCTCGAGACGGATATTACGACGGGGACTCTGATTTTCGAGCTTGATGGCGAGACGGCCGAGGTGGCGATCGATTCGGCGGACACAAACTCGATGCTCCAGTCCGCCATGATCTCCGCGCTGGAAGGTTTTACCTCCGTCGGCGCCGGTAATGTCCAGGTATCCGGAACGAGGGCGGACGGCTTCACGATCACCTTCATCAACGAACTGCTCGGTCAGGATCGGAGCGGCCTTCTGGTCCGCGCCGTGTCCCCTGAGGTTGCCACCGCGGTGATCGAGAAGGTTGCCGGTGCATCCGCGCAAGACGAAGTCGAGCTGACCCCCGTGAGCGTCAATACAAGCCTCCGTCTTGACACCGATATAGAGGTCGGCGCGCTTACCTTTACGCTTCGCGGCGAGACAAGGAAGCTGACGGTTTCTTCCGGCACATCGGATGCGACGCTTGCGGGCAATCTGACAACAGTCCTAGCCGGTTTCATCTCAATCGGCGCCGGGAACGTGCAGGTATCCGGAACGAGGGTGGGCGGCTTCACAATCGAATTCATCAACGACCTTGCCGGTGAGGATTTCAGTGATCTCCAGCTTTCGGTGCAGACTCCAGGCGTTGAGGCGTCGGTTTCCACTCTGGTGGAAGGCGAAGAGAAGGTGACCGGGACGACCACCACCGGCGCCTATGTCCGTGAAAAGCAGGTCATATCTTTCTCCAACGGCTTCCGCAGCACGAATACCCGCTATGAGCTTGAGTTCAACGGCCTCAAAACGGGTCTGCTCGATTTTTCGGTGAACAGCCCCACGTACAACCGGGCGATTCTCCAGGCCGGTCTCGAGAGTCTGACGACAATCAAAAAGGGTAACGTGAGGGTGGAGTTCGACCAGAGTTCAACATCCGCCGCGCCGCGCTACTTTGTCTATTTCATCGGGAAGCTGGCTTATCAGAATGTCCCGCAGATCGTTGTCGTCTCCTCCAGTAATGTGACGGTGGTCGTAGGCACGTCGGTTGAAGGTCAGGGTGCGACGACGACGCAAACGACCGAGGCCGTTTCCGCGGAGCAGCAGGTGAATGTTAAATCCGAGCTTGAGGGCTCCTTTACACTTTCGCTGCTTTATGACGGTTCAACCTACACGACATCGGCACTTGCGTTTAACGCCTCTGCGAGCGCCGTCCAGAACGCGCTGAATACGGCGATCAGCGCCATCGGCGGTGCGGCAGTCACGGTAAGCAGTACGGCGACCGGAGTCTGGAGAGTTGTTTTCGGCGGCAGTCTGAGCGGAAAAGCGATTGAGCCGCTTGCGATCGAGACGACGACGGCGTCGGTTTCGGGTTCGCTTGTTGTTGTGCAGCGAGGATTGACCCGAGTTGACGGCTCGACGGTGACGACGCCGGCGGTGAACGAAGTTCAGCGGGTTAGGGTGGAAGCGGAGATTGCCGGGAGCTTTACGTTAAGCCTCACCCACGACGCGACCACCTATACGACGGATGCAATCAGTTTTATCGCCACGGCGGCTGAAGTTCAAGCGGCGCTTGCGTCTGCCTTTGCCGGTCTGGCTGATGCCGGATTCTCGGTGACCGGCGTTGGCATGGGAATTTGGGACATCGCGTTTTCGGGAAGCCTGGGCGGCGAGGATTTGCAGTTGTTTGAGATTGCCGCGGCCCCCGAAGTTGCATCGGCTTCGCTTGCGATAGAGAACCGCGGAGAGACCATCGCCCGTCCGGACATCGTTTCCGATCCGGATCCGAGTCTGGTGGTTGATTTCGGCGTGCAGAGCCTTGACGTCAAGACCGGTCCCGATTCGGTGATGATGCTGACAATGGACGGGATGGAAGGCGATCTGATCCGCGCATCGGGCAACATGACGATCGATCTTTTCGGCTTCTTCATGATCGAGGGCGGCTTCGCCTTTGAGAAGTCCTCCGAGACAGTGACTCTTGCGGACGGGACCGAGGTCGATACGAATATGCTGACGGTGGGCGGCGGCGGTCTGGATGCCTTCGCCGGTCTAAACGGCGGTTCGGAGAACGCCCTTGGTCTGTCGCTGGAAGAGGTTGATTTCGCAATTGCGCTGTTCACGAGCAAGGCCGACGCGACCCGCAAGTGGACGGTGCTGCACGCGACGGCAAATACGATTGAGCTTGTCGGGATTGATGGCCTTGTTGCCTCGTCCACTTCGCTTGAGGTGAATATCAACCAGGCCGGGGCAGGTTATGACGTCATCGATTTTGCAGCCAGCAGCCTCGAAGTCCTGACCGGCCCGGGCACCAGCCTGACGATCGACATCGACGGGAGCATGGGGACTCTAATAGAGGCTTCTGGTGAAATCAGTCTCGATGTTTATGGATTTGTCCTTGCCCAAGGCGCTTTCAAGGTTGTGAAGCGCAATGTTGACGTTGATGTGAATGGAGATGGTTATCGGGATCCTACCGATCTTGCCAATGCCGGCTCACCGGATCTCAACGATGCAGAAATGCTGGCTTTTGCCTTCACCGGAGTTGATCTGTTCGTGGGAGTGGGCGGGAAGTTCAACGATGCCAGGACCGAGATCGATACGGCCGATGCGATCGGGTTCAGCGTAGCGGGTGCGGGCCTTGAGCTTGCGATCGTGAAG
>JALNYO010000073.1 GCA_023229765.1 Syntrophales bacterium
ATCCGCCCCACACTCGAAAAAAGATATTTGCATATACAAAAACCCTGCCAACTTCCAACGGGCTCGTCCAACTACAGGATAAGATCGTGGTTCGCTTCGCTCTCACGATCTATCCTTATTCGTTCGGTGGTTTTCACAAGTCATTAGAAGTAATACCAATCTGTCCTGGTATCTTAGCCATATTCATTGCCTGAAAATATGAGACCTCCATTAAGAACGTCAGTCTTTACGAAGTTTATATTTGTATACGCAGCACTGAACCCCTTTGCCGTAATTTTCATCATCATATTCCCACTTCTCGCTATCATCAACATCCATAATCTGCCAACCTTCTTTCAAGAGAGAATCTAACTTACCTTGCCCTCTTCTTTCATGGCTTCCCATTTCTACAACTTCATGAACCATAAACGATGCCATAAGTACCTCCCCTTAATATTTGATCTCTTTATGTATCCATTGTCACCCAACGGTTGAAATCAGGCGCGGGCCAATGAGCTTGTCGCGATAGCGCCGCCGTGCTTCTTCCCGTCGCCTGAATTGATTCGTTGGGCTAAGCCGTCGTATTTATGGCCACACTGATGATTCACATAATCACATAGGGACGGGACGTCTGCCATTCTTTCAAGCGTTCAGGAAGCCACCCTTCCAGCTCTTGCGACAAGTAAAAATGTGGATAAAGCAGGTTGCTTTGGGAGGTGATGACACCCTGGTTTTTAGCAGTCTCTGCCAATTGTGTATCAGGATAGATGCGGATACCGGCCGAAAGTCTCAAAAGGTCAAGTTTCAGAGAATCGGCATAAGCAAGACTTACTTCCACGGACTTTTTTGTTTCACCGGGGCCTCCCAGCAATAAAAAACCCATGCGCTCAATCCCGTGATTGGCAAACATTGCTGATATTGCCCGCACATCTTCCAGTGTGAATTGCTTGTTCAAATTCTTGAGTATCTGCTCGGAGCCGCTTTCAAAACCCAGGCTTACCTGCCTGCAACCGGCCGTGGCCATGAGTTCAACCAATTCCTCATCAGCATTTTTTGGGTAAATAATACAACGCCAATGCATATCAAGTTCTCTTTCAATAATCTGGCGGCATATCGATTTGGCATAGGCAGGGGGGAGATTAAACGTGTTGTCCACGAAGAAGAAATTTGCATACCCGGCCTTCACCCAACTCTCAAGCCAGGCTGCGACAACCTCTGGTGAACGTTTCCGCAGGATAGAGCCTTCAATGATAGGTGTGGAACAATAACTGCATTTGAGGGCGCAACCACGCCTGGTTTGTACCGGAATCCATGGTTCGTGATTCTGGGATGCGGAAGAAGAAAGTATACAGGTTTCCGGCAATGTTAATTTGTCCAGATTGTTGCTCAATGTTTTTGGCTGATGTGGGTCGTGACCTCGGGTATACAGTCCTGACATCCCTGAAAGATCATCGTTATTCTCCAAGCGCGTCAGCAGAGCGGGGAATGCTATTTCCCCTTCTCCCTCTATTCCAAAGTCTGCATCAAGATAAACCAGGGCGCTTTCAGGAAACATACTGTAGCCGGCACCACCAAGGACAATCGGTGTATTGGACAAATCCCGGCAGACCGTTACAACCTCTTTCACTTTTTCGAGCAGAAATTGAGGGGTTTCGATATTCTGATCGTCAATGTTTCTCACTGATATACCGATACATTCAGGACGGAATTCTGCAATGACATTTTTAAGTGTGTCATTGACATCCATTTTAAACATCAGATCCAGCATGATGACATCGTGCCCGGCGTTTTTTGTTGCCTCGGCCACACATGCCAGCCCCAAAGGCATGGCCGGCATGTTGAACTGTTCCGTATTGGCTGAAATAAGAAGGACCTTCATGGGCAAATATCCTCGTTAGATTATTCGCATTTAACAAGCCCAACGAAAAGCTAAGCCGGAGCGGCCCAGCGGGCCGCGATCGGCTTGAGCGTCTGGTGTACGCCCGGCACGGGCGTGAACTTATGGGGTGAAAGTCCCCTGTATCTGAATCCTGTCAATGTCAAAAACATTGACACAAATACTAGCCGAAGGCAAGGGCGGAACCGCGAGGGACCGTCCGAAGGAAGCCGGAGTGCAAAGCTATGAGCCGACGAACAGAAACAGCATACAAGGCTGAGTCTCCGGGTAAGTCAGCACAACATGACAAAGCCCTGGATTCGGGAGATACGGTAAATGCTGCGGTTGCATAGTCACAGTTCACGTCCTTATCCGGGGAGACCTGCCCGGTTTGCAACTCCTTTGGGAGTGGCGCTCGTCATGGCAACATGCCGAGGGACCGTGCAGGAGTCAGCAGAGGCCATAGTAGGTGTGAGGAAACAAGCCCGGCAAACCGGGAAAGACTTACCCCGCCGAAGGGCCGAACACAGAGAAGGGAAGAACCTCTATGAGCTCCCATGACATAATGAATCCGTATGGAGGAGTGCCCATGGGGCGCATCGTGGATGCGTTCGACCCAAATGAGCGCCTGCTGGAGCGGATTCTCTCCAAAGAGAACCTGGAAGCGGCTTGGAAACGGGTGAAGGCCAATCACGGCGCACCCGGCGTCGATAGGATTTCCATCGAACAGTTTCCCGACCATACCAGAGAACTTTGGGGCGGAATCCGAAAATCTCTCCTGGCAGGTACGTACCAGCCCTCGCCGGTAAGGCGCGTAGAGATACCAAAACCAACAGGGGGAAGTCGTCCCCTGGGAATCCCGACCGTCCTCGACCGGCTGATCCAACAGGCCATCGCCCAGGTTCTGTCTCCGATCTCTGATCCGGTTTTTTCGGATTCAAGTTTCGGATTCCGACCCGGACGGTCCGCCCATCATGCGGTTTACAAGGCCCGCGAGTATATCCGGAAAGGCTATCGCATTGCCGTCGATATGGACCTGTCGAAGTTCTTCGACACGGTCAACCATGACGTGTTGATGCGCCGTGTGGCGCGAAAGGTTCGCGACAAACGGGTTCTTCGCCTCATCGGAAAATACCTGCGTGCCGGGGTGATGGTTAAGGGACGTCTCCAGGAAACACCTTTGGGAGTTCCTCAGGGCGGTCCCATGTCGCCATTACTTGCCAACATCATCCTGGATGATCTGGACAAAGAGCTTGAGAAACGCTCTCATCGTTTTGTCCGCTACGCCGACGACTGTGTGCCACGAACGCACCGAAGGAGGAATTTCCGGAAAGTGCGGTGCTGCACAAAAGATGAGGGAGGGCCCCTCGGAGCCGGCTTACAGGCGCAGGCTCCAAATCACCTCAAGCTGCAAGGGTAAAGAGCCCTTGTAGTGAGCGTTGAGGAAAAGGCAAGATTAAACTTGTCAGATAGGAATCAAGGAGACGAACGAAAGTGAACCGTTCGATGACGTGTCGAAAGCGTATGAATGACGTCAAAACCAGGGAGAGTCGTTGACCTGGGATAAGTCTGGGGGGAACCTGTTTACTGCCCAGACGACGTCCGGCATTAAGGCGGCGTGAACTTGATTCAGGCTTTTGTGTGGAACGTGGGAACCTGTCGCCCCGATGCGAAGGGAGAAATGCAAGTGGGAAGACCCCATGAGCGTGAGAGTACCGATGCGGGGCACAGGGGCGGAGCAGCCCGTAGTAGTGATGAAGGTTCCGAAAGGGACAGGAGCAAAGGGGCTGCATTGTCCAGCTTTACAGAAGGAACAACCAGTAACGGGAGGATTCTTTTGAGTGAAGCAAAGTCGTACATTATTTCCAAGCGCCTTGTCTGGGAGGCGTACAAGCGGGTAAAGGCAAATGGCGGAGCTGCCGGGGTTGACGGGGAGACGATTGCGGAATTTGGAAAAGATTTAGTAAACAATCTCTACAAACTCTGGAATCGGATGTCGTCGGGCAGCTATCTTCCACAGCCGGTGCGCCGTGTCGAAATACCGAAGGGGGATGGTGGTGTGCGACCGTTGGGAATTCCCACGGTTACAGATCGGATTGCTCAGGCGGTAGTCAAGCAAGTCCTGGAACCGGAATTGGAGCGACACTTTCATCCCGATTCCTATGGATACAGGCCGGATAAATCAGCAAAAGAGGCTGTGGGAGTTGCGAGGCAGCGATGCTGGCGGAACGACTGGGTGCTTGACCTCGATATCAAGGGGTTCTTCGATAATATCGACCATGAACTCCTGATGCGAGCGGTACGGAAACATACCGAATGCAAATGGGTGGTTTTGTACATTGAGCGGTGGCTTAAAGCGCCGGTTCAGATGGCCGATGGCGCCCTTTGCAAGCGGGAGAAAGGGACACCACAGGGAGGAGTTATCAGCCCCCTGCTGGCTAATCTCTTTCTGCACTATGCGTTCGATATGTGGATGCGGAAGAACTTTCCGCAGATTGCTTTCGAGCGGTTCGCGGATGATGTGGTTTGTCACTGCACCAGTGAGGCACAGGCCAAATGGTTAAGAGTAGAAATTGAGAAGCGGTTTGCCGAGTGTCGATTGGAGCTGCATCCCCAGAAGACAAAAATTGTCTATTGCAAGGATGACGACCGGCAAGGAAATTATACCCACGAGCAATTCGATTTTCTGGGGTACACATTCAGACCCCGGAGGTCCAAGAACCGGAAGGGGAAATTCTTTGTCAACTTCAGTCCGGCAGTGAGCAACGAAGCTACGAAATCAATACGCAAAACCATGCGGGAATGGCACTTACATGAACGCAGCGACAAGAGTCTGGAAGACTTGGCCGGGATGTTCAACCCAGTACTCAGGGGTTGGATAAACTACTTTAAAAGCTACTACAAATCAGCAATGTACCCGACCTTCCAACACTTTGACCGAATATTGGCGAAGTGGGCGATGAGGAAATACAAGAAACTGAGAGGCCATAAGCGGCGGGCGCAGCAATGGATAACGCGCATAGCGCGGAAACAGCCAAAGTTGTTTGCCCATTGGCAGCTTCTTCAGTTAGCGGCTGGACGATAGGAGCCGGATGAGCCGAGAGGTTCACGTCCGGTTCTGTGAGAGCGTGGGGGTGAGATTCCCCCGCGCTACTCGACGTGTGCCACGAATGCACTGAAAGGGAGTAATCCGGGAAGTGC
>JALNYO010000074.1 GCA_023229765.1 Syntrophales bacterium
AAGCGAAGCTTAATGTTCATAATCTATAAGTTCCCGAAAAGACCAGATTCCCGTTTTCACGGGAATGACAATTAACAACATTTCGGGAGAAATTCAAAGGTCTCGCAGCATCAGGATGTGCCCGTCCAGCAGGGCCGCCTCATAAACGACGATGCCGGGAAACAGCCTGCTGAGCTTCTCTTCGTTGTCTTTCCAGTAGAGGTCGTGATTGCCCCAGATTTTGATGTAGCGGGTCTTTTGGGGGTCGCTGTCATGAAACGCCGCCAGCCGCTCGTAAATTGAGGTGTGGGTAATGTAGATCTGATTGAAGCGCTCGACTTCCCAAAGCTCCTCCGCGTCGCCCAGCTCGATCAGCGTGAATCCTTCCGCCAGGTAATAATCGAGGGCGCATTTGAAGATCAGCGAATTGGCGGCAAAGTCGTCGCTCCCCGTCCCGTCGCCCCGGTGGGCGTCGGAAAAGACGATAAACCGGGAATCAGCCGTGCTGGAAAGGTTAATCGTTTTCAAATCACCCCCAAAACGCTAAAAATCAAGACCTTACCCCATACTTGCCGCGAGACCTGAATTTTGTCATTTCGAGGAGCGGTAGCGACGAGAAATCTTAATGCTCGTGCATAGTTAAAGATTTATCCCTGCGGTCGAAATGACAATATTGGCAGTTTTTCAAAGCTCTCACAAAACCTTTGAATTTTGTCATTTCGAGGAGCGGCAGCTACGAGAAATCTTAATGCTCGTGCATAGTTAAAGATTTCTCCCTGCGGTCGAAATGACAATACTGGCAGTTTTTCAAAGGTTTCCTTATACCCTATTTATTTACCGCTTTATATGCTCCCACAAACCGCCCTGCCAGCGCCCCCACATCCTGCCGGATCAGATTCAGATTCCCGATATTCGCCTGCCCCGTGATGTTCATCGACCAGGTAGCCGCCAGCGTCTTGGCCTGCGGGTTCGCATCCAGGACGGCCAACTGCCGCAATTCCATTTTGATATCGTAGGCGTACCAGTATTTTTCCGTCTCATGGGTGTTGATGTTGACGCACAGAACCGGCCGGCCGGGAATGGCAAGCCACGCGTTCCCCTCGGCCACCCGTATCCCGCCCTCCTGCAGCTTCTGCACCACATCCCGCCGGATCTGCGCCCCGCTCAGCCCAAACCTGGCTGCATATTTCTGAACGTTTGGCTGCACCTCCTCCACGACCACGCTGACGCCCTGAAGCCCGGCCAGCGTCGCCCGGCTCACCTCCGAATCCTCGGCCAAGGCCGGCAGGGCAAGAAACGCCGACAGGATCAACGCAATGCTAACAAAAGGCAAAAGGTATCGTCTCTTCATCATTCCTCCTGTTTCCGGGCTGACCGGGGCCAGATTTCAAATCGGAAAAGGGCTCTGTCCCTAATTAAGGGGGGCGGAATTGAGCCAATCTTCCAGGTTGACGTTCAAGGCCATGTTCCTCTTTTTCAGCAGAAGGAGAAAGTCCCACATGCTCAAATCCAGCAGGCGGCAGGCTTCCTCCACGGAAAGATCGCCGGTCTGATACTTCGCCAAAAGCCTCTCCTGCCGGTCTTCAGCAAATCCTTTTTGCAGGATTTCGCGCAGATACGCTGATTTATCGAGGCGCATATCTTTGATAAACGAGGTTATCTCCTTCAGAAACTCTTCAGGTATCCTCACGGTTGCCGGTTTCAACATTTCCAATCTCCTTCAATCTCAAAAAAGCTTCAGCAATGATATCAGGTGCATACCGTCCCTCAACGCGCATCTTTTCAATGGCCGCTTTTGCCAAAGGGCCTTCGATGCGTCCATGTCGGTACAACTCCGTGGCGATCTTCGGGGATATGATAAAAGGCAGGTTCAGAAACCTGCATGTCTTAATGGCCTTCCCGTCGTCCGTGGCCAGGACAGCGCCTTCGCCCATCTCCTGTGCGAGCCTGATTGCCGCCCATTCCCCCTTGCCAAGCGTGAGAGGAGGCTTCCCATCCGGCAACTCTTTGAAATACATTTCGATGTTTCCCTGTGAAGTCATGTCGAAAATACTTTTCGCATCGGGAAACTTCTCGATCGTATCCTGATTGACCACTTCTTCGAATACCGCCGCCGGGACGATCGCTCTGCGGAATTCAGTTAGGGCCTTAAGCAAGCCCGACTTGGCTAATAGAATCAGGACACAACTATCTGCAACAATAATATTCACTGTTTATTCCGAAGCGTACGCATATTTGCAATTATGTATACATCGCAGGTATCGTCGTGTCAAGAACAAAAAGCGGCGGGAACATGGGGCTGACGTTCCGCGGACGCTGTGGTGATCTTGGAATAATATCGGTTTCTGTCCCTATTTTTCAGAGACTCCCCGAGAGCTTTGAAAATCTATACCCTTTTGTCATTCCCGCGCAGGCGGGAATCTATAAGTTCCCGAAAAGACCAGATTCCCGTTTTCACGGGAATGACAATTAACAACATTTCAGGAGAAATTCAAAGCTCTCTCCCCGGCAAAACGCTAATTTTAATGGGTGACCCCCGAAAGCTTTGATTCACTCTCCTGCGAGAAATTCTGCGACCGTTGTAATCCGGATGCCTGCCGTTTGCGACGCGTCATCCATAAAGGGACCGAAGTGCCGCATGTCGCCGGTCAGCAGGTGTGTCGCTCCGCAGCGGAGGGCGGTCAGGAAGATCGGGCGGTCTTTGGCGGGAAGGGCAATGGGGCAATCCCCGCCGGAAACGGAAGGTAAAACGGTCATGTCGCGAAGGAGTATTTCCAGACGCGACACGGCGGAGGGATATTGGGCGGTCAGATTGCGGCTCGCCTCCTCGACGGCCAGGGTGGAGGTGATCATCCGCCAATGCCCCTTCGACCCGAGTTCCAGCACAAGCGCCGCTTTTCCGGACGGATTGTGGGCCGCCGTGAAAAGGATATTGGCATCCAGAAAGAGGCACTTCACGTTTTGCCTTCGAACTTCTTTAGAATGTTCAGACGCTCCGCTTCCTCCAGATGGTCCTCGGCGTTCCAACGGGCGACATCGGCGTCACTATAGGTCTCGATTTCCAGAACTGCAGCCGGCCGCAGGACAACTTCATCCTCCCGCTCTTCGAGGATAACAACACCACCCGCTATGATTCCCATACGTTTTCGAATATCAGTCGGCAAGGTAATTTGCCCTCGGCTGGATACGGTAAGACTTGCGCGCATAATAACCTCCTTGATGAAATTCCGTATAGCAGAATTACACCATTACTGCAAGCAATTGTTGGGGGTCTTGCATTTTAGCGTTTTTCAGGGGGAAAAGGAGGATCGGAAATAATAGGTGCTCTGTCCCTAATTATCCCGGCAAAACGCTAATTTTCAAGACCTGACCCCCGAGATGACACCCAGAAATCTCCGAAACTGGCGACGCGCTGCCGCTGTTCGGGAGCAAAGAGGAACGGTTCCACATCCTGAGCCAGAGCATTCAGATCCAGCTCCCCGAGCCGCACTGCAAAGCGTCGGAGAAATTCCGACCGCTCCAGCCCTACCTTCCTTTCGATATACTCAAAATCAGGGGCCGTCAGGCCGGTCAGAAAAGAGACGTCAAAGATATCCCTCCCTTTTTCCCTCTTCCGATACAGAATCGCCAGCATCTTCTGGGCTAGGAGTATCGCGGCCGGCGCCGCCAAAATCTGGCGGTAAACACTGAATCTGTTCAGGAAAACTTTCCCGGGATCGTACAGTCTCTCTTTCGCCTCACTGTCAATGCGGATGAGAATCTTCCGCTCCGCGTCCGGGCTCAGACCCGCTTCCCGCAGGATCTTCGGAAAACGTATATAACAATGCCAGGCGCCCTTTTCGACGACCCGATATTCAATCAGGAAACCCTTATATTCCATGTCCCGGCAGGCCGTCTTCAAGAGCGCTTCAAACCGGGTGAACGTCAAACCAAAATTATCAAAATCCAAATCCTCCGAGAAACGCGGGCTGTCGTGGAGGATGCGAATCGCCGTGCCGCCGATGAAACTCAACTCTGCCGCCGCCGCATTCTTGAACAGCGAATCCAGCAATTCATACTGGAGATACTCCACCAGCATTCCGCGAGGATTTCTCTGCCGCAACGGCAAGGGGAAATTCCCCGATACCTGCTCTACCGTAAGCATCGTCCCGCCCACTTTTCCATCTTCTTCACCCCGAACGCCTGTAAATATCTGAAGAATTTGTCTTTATCGAGGGTCTTTGCCATCTCCTCTTCATTCAGGCGGATGCTGTCGAAATCATCCGCCGTGTTGATCCGGGCCAGGTTGAGATAAAGGTAATCGAGCAGCGCCTTTTCCGGCTCCGCCAGGAGGTAGGGGCCGTGCGCCGTCTTCATCTCCACATAACCCCAGAAAAGGTCGCTCTTCACATGCCGGTAGATGAAGCGGCCCCAGGCGTTCTCAAAAGTCCGGGTAATTCTGGCGGTAACGCTGGTATAAGCGTACACAATCTCCGGGATGAAGCCATACCGGGCCAGGGCGCTTTCGAGGCTCAGATAGCTGGGTTGACACAGCAGAAAAGCGACGTCCTCGCCCCGCACCTGCTCCATCTCCCGGCGGAAGGCGTAGAGGCCGTTTTTCAGGCGGACCAGATACCCCTTTTTTACCCAGAGGCTGAGCTGGTAGTCCAGAACCCGATACCCGGACAACGCAAGGTCATTTCGGGAGAACACAGGACTCTTGATGGCGGCAGTCAGTTCATTGTATTTCATGAACTTATTATAAATGATAATCTAATGAAATGTCAAGGACGGTCGAAAAAGAAGACCTGACCCCCAAAACTTGACTATTTTTGCAACTCTTCCCGCTCGATAGCCAAGGTCCGCCCCGCGCCTTGGGCTGCGTAGCCCCACTTGATGAGAGTGAAGGCAGGCTGCCCGTCTGGCCCCGGGGCGATTGCCAGTGGCGACCTGGAATTGTATTAAAGCTGGCGGGACGAACATGGTGTGTGACGTAACTGAGTCTTCTTCCCTGGGAATAAATTTATAAATATTCTTCTTCGGTTTTCTTCGTTTTGTT
>JALNYO010000075.1 GCA_023229765.1 Syntrophales bacterium
ATCGGAAAAAATAGCAATTTTGGAGAGAAGCCTCACATAGGCATTTTTTCACTTGAAAACGAAGCGCCGTTCCGGACGCGACGAAGCGCGTCCCTCCAATTTTTTCGGTCTTTAACTCCAACTCGCAACGGCGGCCGGCTGCGGCGCCTCCTTCGGCGGGGCGATCTTCCGGTGACGCACAACGCCATATATCGTTGCCGGCAGCACAATAACGGCCGCCAGCAACGCCACGAAGACGTTCGGATGGAACATTATCACTAAAGAAACGATAGCCAGCGCCGCGCACAGTGCAATGTTCGCAACCCGGCCGCTGACAAACTGTCCGAAGATGGCAAAGGATATTCCGCAACAGCCCACCGCCACAAGCAGCGTGTCGCCGATCTGCCCCCAGCCCGGACTTACAACAATTTTAGTGCGGATGAAAATGGCAAAGGTCATGACGGTAATTGGCAGGCACATCTTCAGAGCCTGCCACATGGTGTTCATGAAGGAGGCATCTGCAATGCGCGCCGAGACGGCAGCGGTAAGCGAAGTCGGCGGCGACAGCTCGCCCCAGACGGCGATCAAAAAGGCGAAGAAGTGGGCGATCCAAGGATCGACGCCGAGTTTGCGCAACGGGTCAACAATGATAACCGCCAGGAGGATATAGGTCGCCGTCGGCGGCAGGCCGGTGCCGACGAGCCAGCCGAAGATCCAGGCCATCAGTACCAGGGCGATGATGTTCCATTCGCCGACGCGCAGGAGCATTCCCCCCATACGGTTGATAAACCCGGTCACCGTGAACAAGCCGATCATGATGCCGAGCGTGGCCAGAAGCAGGAGCAGATAGGAGGTCATCTCGGCGTGCGTCTCAATCATTTTGCGGATGTTCTTGAAAAGTGCATCCTTGTCCGTCGCCGGATCCTTTTTCACATACTTGAAATAATAAAAAAGCAGGATGAGGAGGATTAACATCAACGAGCCGGCATAGAGACCGGCCAACTGCTCGCCGAAGTTGAACACCCCCATAATGATTGTCAAATAGATGATCCCAATGAAGAAAACCGCCGTCTTGAGCTGCTCATAGATCGGCATGGTTGCTCCCTCAATCGGCGAGCCGGGCATCTTGCTTATGCTCATTAAATATACGGATAAAGAGAGCGTGGAGTAGTAAATAAAGGCGAGGGAAAAGCCGCGAATCACCACACTCCAGTAAGAGACGCCGAGGAATTCCGCCATCACGAAACCGGCCACCGCCATCACCGGCGGCATGATCAGCCCTCCCATCGACGCCGCCGTTTCCACCGCCGCGGCGAACTCCCCCGGCACGCCGTAGCGCTTCATCAGCGGGATCGTGAAGGCGCCGACTACCGTGGCGTTGGCCGCGCCGCTGCCGCTGATCATGCCGACCGCCGTCGATGCAAGTACCGCCGTCTGGGGAATTGTGTGCCGCGACTTTCCGGCGATGCGGCGCATAAAACTGACCATCGCCTCCTGGGCATTAAAGCCGCTCGCCGCCGCCGCCAGCAGTAAAAACGCCGCAATCGTCGTCAGCGCAATCTGCGCGTATTGCCCGTAGATGCCTGTAGAGAGTTCCACGGTGCTCGAGGTAATCACCCGGTAGAAGGAAGCGCCCGGGTGCCAGAAAAAATCTATCGGGCTCAGATATCCCCAGAGAGTATAGATTAGCAGAACCACATTCATCCAGAACAGCTCATTGTTTGTTATCCGCGACAGTTCCATGACCAGGCCAAAAACCAGAAGACCCATGATGAAGTCCTCCCGGGTGTAGGAACCTTGCCGCCAGATCGAGATGGCCTCGTATTCCACGTGAAAATGGTAGAAGGCATAGACGCAAATGGCCAGATAGATTATGACGATGATGTTGTTGGCGAGTTCCGGAAGACGTTTGTACATGAAGCCGTTCTTATGCAAATGCAGAATTCTCACCGCCAGGGCGACCGGCACGAGATTAGCCACCAGTTCCATAGGACCGCCGAAGCCGGTATAGAAATACCAGCAAAGCCAAGCGAACATGACAAGCGATAAAAGGAAGATCAGATTCTGAACATTGAATTGGCTCGAAATCCGGTTACCCTGCATTGTTTCCCTCCTGATTTGCCTGAATCATTCGCCGGCTGCGGCGCGGACATCGCCAGCGGCTGCGCTTAATCAATAAAACTCCTAAGGCGTTTGAGCTGCCCCTGCCCGCCGCCTTCGAATACAGCCGCTAAAAACACGCTTGACATCAGCATCTATAAATGCGGGAATCTGGACGGGAGCAGCCACCATCGCAGCGTATTTTCCCGTCCAGACGCAATCAGTGCGAATGATCACTTGCCAGCAATCTTCCACTTGTTGTCCCATGCCTTCTTTTCTTTCAGGAACTTCGCCAGCCCCGCGTGCACCGGAATGGTCGGGTTGGCGTTGATGCCTTTGACCTGCATGCCGACAAAGTCGCGCGCCATCGGCCCAAACCCGGGATCGGCCTTGGCAAGATTTTCACGCTCGGCGTAGAACTTGTTCAGCATCTTATAGACGACATCCTCGGGCATATCGGCGCGAACGTTGTAAGCGAACAGAATCGGCACGCCCAGAATGGTCTTCACGCCGACGTCCTTGCTGAATGCCTGTTTGGGATCTACCTCCACAGGGGCGAGACCGGCCGCCGTCAGTTTTTTCACCTCATCAGCAGAGGGATTGATTACCTTGAGGTCGGTGCGCAGCTCTGTCTCACGCCAGTAGGACGCAAGCGATCTTCCGGCCGTTGTGTAGGCTACGGCGCCGGCAATGGTGCCGCTCTGCAGGGCGTCGCCCTGGGCCGCCTCACCGATCTGGACGTGTTTGAACTGATACCCAAGCGCCTTGAAAATGCGCTGGAAATTCAGCCAGTTCATGAAGCCGGCGGGGGTAAAGAAAACCGGTTTGCCGCTGAAATCTCCCCATGACTTGTACGCGCCTGCTTTCGGGGCGTAAACGGCCATGAATGACTCCATCGGATAGGCATACCAGGCATGCACCATCTGCGATTTGGCGGGTTTGTAGTCTTTGAAGCTGCCCGTGCCGTCATAAACCTGGGTCATCCCGACGTCGGCCGTGTAGCCGATTTCCGCGTTGCCGTCCATCGTCGCCTTCATGGCGGCGGTCGTGGAAGGATACGGGTTGACGGTGACCGTGTATTCGCCGCCGAGCGCGTCCTCTAACACCTTGGTCATCTGCGCCGCAACCTTGTAGCCGTAAGAGCCCGTGCTGGATGTCGCCCAGCGGATTGACTTGCGCTCCGCCGCATTGGCCGGACTAATCGTCGCAACGGCGAAGAATGCGGCAATAACCACCACGCTTACCAAAAATGTGTAACTTGATCTTGCTGTCTTCATCATTTACCTCCTCTGATTTAAGCTCATTGTGTAAACTGCCATCGCGCAACCTTGGAAAACCATCGATTTATTATTGCGAACACAAGCGAAGCAATCTCATAATTACTCAATAATTGGCAATTCTCCAGCGGCGCTGCGTATCCCGCAATGAGAAAAATACGGAAATTAAAGGCGCCCGCTGCTTGTGGAATGGCATTTTACTGTCGGCATTCTCAATAAAGAGCACTTCGCCTAAAATCGCAAACCGGGAAATCACCGTTTTTCATTTTGTAACAATGAGTCACAAACACCACTCTCCGCAAATCCAGCCTTCTTCCGAGTTCGCCAAACAACAACCCAAGCAAAAGCCCGATTTACGCTGTTGCAGAAAATTTATCTGAGATTATGAATTTCTTTTGCGCCTTTCGACCAGATTTTATAGAGGATGTCAAGCTTTTTTTAAGCAAGCTCCCGGCCCCCGTTCATAAGCTGCGCGCGACAAAGTCATTTTTTCGGTGGGGCCTTCCCTTTTTGACCTGAAAGGACCACTTAATTGCCGCTCGTCAAGCTTTTCGATATTTCTTGGCGCCTTCTACATAAAGATCGTTCCCCCGGACGTCGTTGATGACAACCGCCGGAAAATCTTCCACCTCCAGACGACGGATCGCCTCCGGTCCCAACTCCTCATAGGCAACGACCTCGGCCTTTTTGATACTCCTGGACAGGACAGCGCCGGCGCCGCCGGTAGCGCCGAAGTAAACGGCCTTATATTTTCGCATCGCCTCGACTACCTCGGGAGCGCGGTTTCCCTTGCCGATCATCCCTTTCAGGCCCAATTCCATCATTTTGGGGGCGTAGGCGTCCATCCGATAACTTGTCGTCGGACCTGCCGAACCGATAGGATTCCCCGGCCGGGCCGGGGTCGGACCGACGTAGTAGATTATCTGGCCCTTGACGTCGATAGGCAATTCCTTGCCCGCATTGACAAGCTCGATCATCCGCTTGTGGGCAGCATCCCTTCCCGTGTAGATAATGCCGGAAA
>JALNYO010000076.1 GCA_023229765.1 Syntrophales bacterium
TGCGCAATCTAATCATTACCCTATATAATATGATCGGGCTTGTTGAACAATGGATTGAGTTCGACCCGCAATTACGTCCGTGCCATCAATTTAACTGCCTCGCGGGTCGACTCAATCCTTATAGGTTATATTATGGTCTGAACGGCTCGGGGAAATTCAGAACACATACAAGTGCTTATTAGCTGCGCTTCAGTTTGGGCCAGTATTCCTATCTTCAATGTCGTTCACTTCTATACTTGAAGGCGAAGGATTTACTGCTGTGGCGTCCCGAGCCTTGTGATCTTTCTCTTTTGTCCTTAAACAATTGCTGTCCGCCTTAGGTCCGCCTTTGTGCTCCTCCTTTGCTCTGTTCGTTCCGAAAATGTTTTCAGCTATCTCCCTGAGCTTAGCAAGCGCGTTATCAGAGAAATAGCCAACCAAAAAAGCAACGCTCACGATTGAAGCAAGTGATTCAACTGCCTGGCGATCGAAGAGTCGAAAAATAGGGGACGAGATAAGTGCAATCGTTACAAACGCCAAGCCACCAGAAATATGTGGCGTGAAAAACCTCCAAAGTTGACGATCCAAATGCCAAAACTGCCGTGCAACGGAATGATAAAGCCATTTCACATCGAAGAGTGTTCCACCCAAAGATCCACTCAGCCATGCTATGGAGTATTTCATGATAGGTTTGTACTTTTGATCGCACAATCCGAACCAATCCTTAGGATATTCAAGCCAAGAAATCACGATGGCAATCGGTATGCCAAGTAATAGGACTGCTAGGTAGGCAGCCTCAAACCAGATGCCGCACTTGGCACCAGGTTCCGAGTACTTTGAGCGCCATTCCAGACGTTCACGACCGTCTGTAGGATCTGATGGTGCGAATCCCGGAATCAACGCTTCATTATTCACGCTGCGATTTCGAGCCGGTTCTTGCATAAGAACACATTTCCATTCTTTGTCCGCAATTTGTTTATCGTAGCCGACACATTGGGAAGCTGTGGATATTCTCTCCAATTGAACTGGTTAAATGCTCCGGTCTGCATTGCAATCGCACGCCGGAATATCTGACTTTCGAAATCTTTGTGTCTGGCTATGCGGCCAGCACCAATGGGTTGTTCGAAATAGAGATAATCTTCACCTTGACCGAAGGCAGTCCGGCATTCCTTGAGCCCCGCTGCGGACCAGTGTACGTCTTTGGGTAAGAATGGAGCCGCCGCAGAGGATAGATCAAAAGCTACAGGCACGAGATGCAAGTGTGCATGATCGACACTACATCCAACGCTGCAATTTGGTCTGCTTGGTCCGTGTTCGAATGCGGCAACTTGCCCGTAATATTGTTGCAGAACCGAGCATAGGAAATGCTTCACCTCCTGCATTTCGGTGGCAACCGAGTCCGGCAGAGCACCCATACAAATGAAGTGCTTTTTGGGCACAAGAAGCAACCAGCCTTCGACTAAAGCACCCAGGGAAGGCAACGCAACGAAGTTTGGAGACTCGAATAGTGGTTCATTCCAAGACTTGGCAGAGCCTTGGTATAAAAGATCCGAACATAGGCGACAATTTGTCATGGCACCATCCTCTCTTTACCTATAGATACACGGTTGATAACAATCATATAACAAATGCCATTATATCCTTTGATCGTTACAAGAACGCCCCTTAAAGCATGGCTAAATTGAATATAATACAAACGAAATCGTGTGTCAAGGAGGATGCCTTCAATCATTAACACTGGAAATCAAGCGGGTTTTCCCCCTATGGCGTTTTGTGGCCTTCAGGAAGTTGGACTCAGCCTTGTCCAGCCACTGGAACATATCACATTTCATACGGTATCCGATAATATACCTCGATAACCAAAATTGCCAACTTTGTTTTTGTTTTCAGAAAGATGGATATTGACTTAACGGTGACTACTGCCTCGCTCCTTACCTTTCCACACTGGTAAACTCGTTTACGATATTAATTCAGCAGGGATAATCTCCTCGGACGAACGATCTCGGCAGCGCCGAACTTGTTCCGGTGCTATTTCCGTTCTTTTGCGTTGCATTCCAGAAACCTCTTTCGCAATGTCGAATTTTATAAACTCTTTTCCTTTCGCTGGCGTGGCCTTGCCGGTTTCTTCCCAAGAGCAGCCCTCCCCGGTGCCGCAATCCCCAGTCCCTTGGCGACCCTATTTTTCCGCCATTCTATAATAAGGTCCTTGTCGCTTTCGTATGTCCCCCCGATTTTAGTCAGAGGGAATTCCTCCTGGATATGCAGTTTCAAAATAGAGTCCC
The DNA here is from genome assembly GCA_023229765.1 of Syntrophales bacterium. Taxonomy (NCBI): domain Bacteria; kingdom Pseudomonadati; phylum Thermodesulfobacteriota; class Syntrophia; order Syntrophales; species Syntrophales bacterium. Next base: position 2,262 of record JALNYO010000076.1, read on the forward strand.
ATTGGCGGGGCAATAAAATGGAACTGCAATATTCCAAAATAGCCTTCGCGCCCGACAATGCCGTATCCGTTGTTCCCATATTTACCACCTCATGTTTTCTTCGGTTTTTTGTTCCTGCGGTTTTTTTCGGCGGCCCGGTTCTACGCCTGCTCTTTTTGCGTCTTCATATAAGTCGCCAGCATCTTGAGGCTCGGCAGCCATTCGCTGTCCGCGCACGCGGCGGCGATCACCTCGCAATCGAGGAGATGATTCTCCCGGCGGATCTGCTTCCAGTGAACCTTGCCGCGGCGGTCCTTTACCAGCTCCTCGGCCAGAAGCTGCCGGGCGTAATCGATGCCGGTTTCGGCGTGCAGCAGAAAGCGTTGCGTCTCCCCCTCCTTGCGGTCCATCCGCCAGTGAATAAGCTTTTTGAATTGATCGGTATCCAGAAGGCGCAGTTCGAGCCCTCCCGGGATGGGCTTGTTGAACCGGGGCAGTTTGTCGATCTGCGTGACGCGGATGCGGCCGATCTGCCGGTGCGACGATCCCTTTATCCCGTACACCCGGCCGGGCGGCTGGCGGCGGATCCATTGATACACCTCCTCCGTCTTGGTCCAGACATTGTCGTCGGTCGGACCGCCGCCGGTATCCATCCCCGCGTGCCAGATACCCATCGTTTCGTCGGGCCGCCCCTCGATCGGATAGCGTGTCCGGTAGAGGAGCGTCTCGATATCGGCGAATGTCGTCATGTATCCGTACTGAACCAGCCATGAAGAAAGATCGTCGGCCCAGGCGCGCACGACGAACCAGAAGCCGTTTTTCTGGACATCGATACCGACGGTGAGGGCGATCGCCCCGTTGGGTACCACGCCGGAGGGGAGTTTCGTCTGGTAGGCGAGGACGGCGTTTTCCTTCTTGGAGATCACCGCCTCCTTCCAGACCTCCGCCTTGTGCTGGGTGACGAAAACCATCAATTTACCGGGATCGTCGAGCCCGCGCAGATAGGCGGCCACGACCGAGGAGAGCGACACGAACGGCGAATAATAAGACGGCAGGTGAAAGGCGACAACCTGCGGGCGCTCGACGGGCGCATCCGCCTGCCAGAACCCTTTGGCGACGGCAAGATCGCGCTTGTGATCGTCCCAGAACATTCCGCAGGTCTCGCATTGATACTCGGCCAGGCGTCGGCGAACGATCTCGCGGAGATCGCGGCAGCTCCCTGGCCATGAAAACTGCCCGAAATGCATTACCTGGGGGGCGCCGCAGAGGGGGCAAACCGCATGGTAGCGGCGCAGCTCGTCGGCGTCCTGCTCTATGGCGCGGCCGATGTATCCGGACTCGTCCGCCGGCGTGGACAGGTCGATGATCTTCTTTGTGTATGGATATGCGTTCGTTCTGATCTCGGAGAGGGCCAGCGGGTCGGCCTCCTTGCCGGAGAAATCGGGAAACTTGTCGATCTCGTCGCGGAGCAGATACTTGATCGATTCGGAAGACAGTTCCGCCGCGGATGTTGCCCAGGCCATCATGAAATCCATGCCGTTCGTGAAATTGACGGCAAGGGTCGTCGTGTCGGAGACGTCGTCGCCCAGCAACTCGGCGATTCGCGGCGTCCCCCTGAACGTCGGGATAATCCGCCGCCTGGCGATCCGCTTTGTCACCTTTTCATCGGGACCGACATACATCGCCGGGCCGGGGTCCTGGTCGATCATGTGGCACAGAAAATTGAAGGCGACCTGCGTCTTGCCGGTCTGCGGTGCGAACATAAGGATGATCCGGCGAACGGACGGCTCGCAGATCGTGTCCATCGGGCCTACCAGGTAGGGGGTAACATCGTTTCGCCACCGGCCGGTCATCGGCCCGTTCGTGACGACCCGATGGCGCGCCGCCCACGGCGAGGTCGTGATTCGTTCCTTGCGTCTGAACATCATTGAATTGATAAGGTATTGTTTTTAACTATTTGAAATCATGGATGCCCGACAAAAGCATTCGGGCATGACACGGAGTTTTGCAATTACCTCAAACTATTGGGCCATAGCGGAAGAGGCCACGGCGGCAATGATCGCGGCGCCGATGCCCGATCCGTCATGAACAGCCTTAATGCTGATTCGGGCC
>JALNYO010000077.1 GCA_023229765.1 Syntrophales bacterium
AGGCACAAGCCATGAAGAAAGCGAAGTTTAGTATTCCCAAATTAATGATGATTGTCGCGGTGATCGCCCTGACGACACTCCTGGCGCTTTCGGCGATGGCTCATCGGGAGATGAAGGTCGGATACGGTTACGGACCGGGAAATTTTGCCGACATCGCTGCGGAGCGGAATCTCAATCTGACCGCTGAGCAAACGGCAAAGATCGATGCCCTGCGCGCAGTTCACCTGAAGGATATCGAGCCTCTGCAGGACCGGATGCTTAACAAAAGCAGGGAACTCAGGAGCATGTGGCTGGCCAGAACGCCGGACAGAGTAAAGATCGACGTCCTGCAAAAGGAGGCTCAGGCGCTGCGCGATGAGTTGGAGGAGAAGCTTGCGAATTACCGTCAGGAAGTGCTGCAGATTTTGACGCCCGAGCAGCAGGCCAGGATTCAGGCTTCCGTTACGGGGCGGTGGATGGAGCACAGGGGCGGCGGTGGCGGTATGGCAGGCGGCCGCGGTTACGGGTGGGGGATGCGGTAACCAAACCTGGGAGGCGATTGCCACGCCCGTGACGCTGATGAGCGGCGATCTCGGCGGCGTGGTGCGGGCCATAAATCTTTCCCGCCGGACGCTCGCGACGATCAAGCAGAATCTCTTCTGGGCGTTTTTCTACAATGTGTTGTTGATTCCCGCCGCGGCCGCGGGATTTCTGAACCCGATGGTTGCAGCCGGGGCGATGGCATTCAGCAGTGTGTTCGTGGTCAGCAACAGTCTGCGGCTCCGCCGCGCCAGAGTGTGATACCGGAGACGGGTCAGATGTGACAATGGCATTCTGTCCGCGGGGAAACTGTGATTTTTGGAAGTTGCCGACGAGGAGAAACGGAACATGATGGCTTGCAGTTGTTCCGTTTCTCCCCGATTTTACCGTAAGGATGTTTTATTTCTTTTCTTTTCCCAGTTCGTTCAGCCGTTCTTCCAGATAATCCAGTCTTGCCTTCATCCCGGCAATATCGTTTACCTGACCAACCACCGGCCGCATATTGGTGTAATGCTCCTCTTCGACCGGGGTGTCGGGACGCGCTCCGTAAACGATCCAGCTATCCTCATAGATGCGGAAGTTCTTGTAGCCGAGTCTTTCAAGGGCGTAATATGAGTAGGCCGTCCGGCATCCCCGGTGGCAGTAGATGATGACCTGGTTGTTTTTGGGAACGTTCTTGTAAACTTTCTGGAGCTCCTCGATCGGAAGCATCTTGCCTGTATCCTTGTCTAGGTTAAGTTCGTACCCGATATGGATTGCCCCGGGGATGCGACCCCCCCTGAGAGTGGTGTTTTCGATGCCTTCGTATTCCTTCTGGGATCGGTTGTCTATTATAGTGACGTTGGCGGGTTTTTTCTTTGCGATCGCGATCATCTCCTTAGTTGAAACGTAGAATTTCGGATTGGCGATCTTTGCCTTGAAAATGGCGGGAACGGGCTTTACGGCCTCGGTCTGAACCGGTTTGCCTTCCTTCACCCATGCCTCATAGCCGCCATCAAGGTAGTAGAATTCCTTCACTCCCAGGTAGATCGGGAGCTGCTCGAGGGCAACGTGATAGTCGCCTTTTTTCCCGTAGATGATAAGCCCCTTGTTGTTGTCCATGCCGATCTGGCCCAAAAGCTTCTCTGCGTTTTTGACGGAAACGATCCGGCCATCTACCGGGTTCTTCAGAACCGTGACGATCGGCTTTCCATACGTTACGGCGCCGGGAATGTGCCCATTGCCATACTCCGCGCCACTCCTGCCGTCGATGATGACCCAGTCTGCGTTGCCAACTTTGTCAGCCGCGAATTCAACGTCACAGACGTGTCCCACGGTCTTCCCCGCTGCCAACACCACGGAGCCGTAAAGAATTATTACTACGGACAAAACCAGCGCGATACCTTTCTTCCTCATGACATCCTCCTTGTGCGTGAAAAATTTTCCATAATCCGTTTCCGCTTTTTCCATTTACGATGCGGATGTCTCTGCATTTTCCGCTGCCTGCGCAAAACATTCCATCCACATCACCTCGAGCCCTAAAACGCTCCATGCTACCGAACTTGCCAGGGATTTATCGTATCCCGTTTTAATTATCCTCCCCAACCGCCCCGGAACTTTGAATCACCTTAATTTGACGCTCCGCTTTATGCAGGTGGAGCGTCTCTTCCTGTCCGAGGGGTTGTTCACCAATTCTCAGGAGGCCAGCATCTATTCATCCCCGCGGATCGCCTATTGATGGCCCTTATGCCAATTAACCAATATCTTGTCAATGGGAATATTTCTACATTCTTCCCAGATTATTATGCTTTTAGCCTCAAAAACGTGAGAAAAATTCTCGTTTTTTCATGGGCAGGGAACGATGGCAAGTTGCTGAGTTAGTTTAGATAATCCTCGCTGGATGGTGTCATAGGCTTCTTCGATTTGTGAGGGTTGCGTAGCGAGTTGGCAGGCGTCATTTTTTATGGTCCTTGAAATCATAGGGTTTTTGAAGAAGCTGCTTGAACAAATTTGCAGCCAGAGATAGGCGAACCCCTTTTGAGTAACCACGTAAAATGATTGATTATCGCTTTTTTTCAGTACGCCCTTTGCCTTCAATTTGTTCATCTAGTAGCGGATTTGTGCAGGATTTCGGAAGAGGCCGGAGAGGTTTTTATGCAGATCAGCCGTCCTGAATCCGTAAACCTGGTATTTGGGTTTGAGCAGTTCTTTGGCCAGAGCTGCTTGGCGGTCCTTTCTGAAGTCGGGGGCGCTGACGCGACGTCCCGCCGGGTCGGTCAGGGTCTTGGTGAAGATGTCCGGTTCCTGGTCGACGATGGAGGAGACGTCCACATCGGCGCAGCAGTCCAGAAAATGGTTGTTGCATTCGACACCTTTCCACAGACAGGTCTGAAGATAGAGGACAGGCTTTTTCAGCCCCAGCGATTTGGTGTGGTTGATGGTGGTTTCGGTGCGGATGAAAAAACCGGTTTTGTTGTACTGCTTGATGGAGTTTCCCCGGAACCAGTGTTTGATGCAGGCGTTATTGTCGTAGAGTCTCAAGAAGGTCTTGGATTGGGAGCCGCGGGTGTGGTCGGCTGAAGATTTGGGTGATGCTCTCGGGCAATCGGCGTTGGAACTTATCCAGGATTCTTTCAAAGAGGCTGGTGCAGAAACGCGCTGATCGGAACACGATATTGGAGGAGATTTCCACCTGGGAGAGATACCATTCATGTTGCAGATACTTGGAGCAGGTGGAATATTTCCCTTTGTCGAACTTGAAGAAGAGGTTCATCCAGTAAGTGACCCTATTGAGTACCGCCCGGCAGTGGAGTGACTCCACCGCCTTGCGGATGGCTTCCGGATCGTCCACATCCGCGAAAGCATTGTCATGGCGGCGGGAATAAACACCCTGTTTGTCTAATTGGATATGAATCGCGTTGTGGCCATTGAAATAGAACTCGCACTGGAAGGGGATATACGATAATCCCATCAATCTGAGAAACTTGACCACGCCGCCTGGAAAGGAAAGCCACCGAATGTATCCCCGCAGGACGACGCGATCGAAGCAACTGTATTTGAACTTGATATTCGGAGAGAATTGTTGCACGAAGGAATTCTTCACGGGCGGCTCCTTCCTATCGGACATTTCTTTGGGGAAACATCCCATACAGGACTGCCCGTGAAAAATCAATCACCTGCAGGCGGCGCGGAGAAGCGGATAGAGGTGCACTATGATGGCAAATGAAAGGCATGACCCTTCTAATTTATATCCGGGATTTGCCCCGGCCAAACCTAACCATCGCACCTTTGTCCCCTTGTCCTGCGCCGCTTTAGGAACTTCAGTTTGCTAAAGTTTCGCATTTTCATCTCTCGTTCTGCCTGTCCCGTGAAGGGTGGTAATCCATAGAACCGTAGAGCTTGAAAACCTTGCAATCCCGACATTCCCAGTCGAAATTGAGGATATTCCGGCACTCAGTTCCGGCAACCTCCCAGCAGGGACGTTCCGTGTCTTTATA
>JALNYO010000078.1 GCA_023229765.1 Syntrophales bacterium
CGTCAATTTTCCCACCCCGGAGCGGGCGGCGGGCGCCCTGGCGGCGCTCTGGGAGTATCGGAAAATGAGCAGCTTTGAAGATAGAATCTAAAACCTGGCAGGCGATTGTTTTTGATTTTGACGGCACCTTGGCGGGGCTTAACATAGATTTCGCCCTGATGCGCGCCGCCGTGCTGGATTTGCCTCTCTGCCGGTCCATCCCGGAAGAAAAGCTCACAGGCCTCTACACCCTTGAGATGATCGAGACCGCCGCCTTAATCGCCAAAAGGAACAAAAAAGATGCCTCCCGGTTTCGGCTGGAGGCTTATTCTGTTATTGCCGAAATAGAGATGGCGGCCGCCCGGAAGGGGAAGCTGTTTCCAAGCACAAAAACACTCCTTGCTGAATTAAAGAAACATTCCATAAAAACAGGAATAATTACGAGGAATTGCCGGGCCGCGGTGCTGCGCGTTTTCCCCGATGTCGAACTGTATGCCGATGCCACGCTTACCCGCGAGGATTCGCAAAATGTCAAACCCCATCCGGACCATTTGCAAAAAGCGCTTGGCATTCTGGGAGTCTCGGAAAAGGACGCGGCGATGGTCGGCGATCATCCTATGGATATCATGACCGCCAGGCGAGCGGGAAGCTGCGCGGTCGGGGTCTTGACGGGAAGCGCCGACGAGAAAAGTCTGCGTGCAGCCGGCGCCGACCTGATTCTCGCAAATGCGTCGGCAATCCTTGGGCATCTTTGAGTGATTAAGATCCAGAAATGCTTACCAGTACCTTTCGATCTCGTGGCTCATTACTGAAGTCTGGAGTGGGGCTGTATGGTCTTTGGGAAGGGTCGCTGTGAGCGTGTGAGTGCGGCGTGACCCCCAGCAAGGCGTACAGTTCGATCATGAAGGATTGGCAGTTCGCTAATTCCCTGCCGCCCGAGGGCTTCCAGCGAGCGATGAAGGCGGCTATGGTGTCGCTGGGTTGGATGTCAGTCATGCCATGGGCGTCATATCGCGGCTCATCCATCGAATTGATCACAAAGGGGGCTGCTTAAAAATCAGCGGGCGAAAGCGATATTTATCCAGATCAACCACCACAAAATGTCCCGGCAATCGATCTTCATGTTTCGCGATCAGCGCTTCCACGCGTGGCCATTTCTGGTGTCTTTCCCAGACATCAATGCGAATCAGGATCATTCCGCGGAATAGATATCCTCTCGGGTTAGGTGAGGATGATCGTTGATGACCTCCTCGATGGTCATCCCGCCAGACAGCTTTCGGAGGATCTGCTCCACGGTAATCCGCGTGTGCTTGATGACCGGTTTCCCAAACATGATCTTTGGATTCATTTCGATTTTTTCATAGGTCTTCATAATTCCCTCCTTGATCCTTGCACACGATCTTCCGGATTAGGAGATGTGGATCATCAGTTTTATTGAAGACCCGTCGGTGATCCGGGCCATTCTCGAACATCTGGGACTATGGCTGGTAAGGGCAAAACCACTGCCAAAAGCTCACGCTCCGCCAATCCGTCAATACGCCGCTTGCGATCGAAAGCTTCAAACACACGCTGACACTATTTACGGCGACCCTGAAAGCGCAGCTTAATGTTCATAATACTCTTGGGATGAATACATCCAGTCATAACGCATTTTAAAAAAAGGCGTGCCGGTGAGGTATGTCTGAAAGCGTAGCTTAATGTTCATAATTTTGCTCAAAAATACCCTCTTGCCGGGTGACTCGGCCAAGAGGTGCGCTGATTTATGAAGATTAAGCTACGCTTTCTCAAAAGAGGGGCCGCCGATCCACCTTCCTTACCGAACCGCATCGCCAGTCACTGTTTTTCGACGCAAAATCGATGCAAAATATTCCTTGACAAACAAAAACAGCCCCCTATACTTCCGACCGCTAAAAGCAATATCTTATCAATTCAATTCAATAATTTAAGGAATAATCACGTAAAGGCTGGTTGGCTCGTTCGGCAGCGATTAATGCATCCTGTGATAAAAGGATTGCATATACTTTCAAAGTATGATTATCATACATGCATGGAAAACATAACCCCAAATCCCTTGCTACCCCGCGCCGCCGCTGCTGCCATCGAACGAGCCGCCCGTCTCGCCCCGGTGGTTGTGCTGCTCGGCGCTCGCCAAACCGGCAAGACCACCCTCTTGCGTGCGCTGCCGCTTTTGGAAGGCAGGCCCTATCTCACCCTTGACGACTTCGACCTGCGGATCCAGGCGGCAGAGGAACCGGAGGCGGTAATCGCGCGGGCCCACCGCCTGGTGCTCGATGAGGTGCAACGTGCCCGAGACCTGCTCATCACCGTTAAACGCGCGGTCGATGACGACCCGGAGCGCACCCCGGGACGTTTTATCCTCACCGGCTCGGCCAACCTCCTGATGATGGAGAAAATAAGCGAAACCTTAGCGGGACGGGCGGTCTATGTCACCCTCTGGCCCTTCACCCGGCGCGAGCGTTTGGGGCAGGGCCGCACTGGGGCCTGGAGCGAGTTGCTGACGACGCCATTCTCGGGATGGCGCGAGGTATTAGCTGACCAGAAGAGCCCGGTCGAGGATTGGCGTACTGCCGCAGCTCTCGGTGGCTTACCTGTTCCCGCCTATCGCCTTGCCGGCGCCGAGGAGCGTGCACTCTGGTTTTCCGGCTATGTGCAGACCTATCTGGAACGGGATCTCCAATCCCTCCGGGCAGTTGAGAATCTCGCCGATTTCCGCCGCCTCATGCGCGCGGCCGCTCTGCGCATCGGCAACATCGTCAACCAGACTGAACTGGGGCGCGATGTGGGCATTGCCCAAACTCAGGTCCATCGTTTTCTCAATCTGATGGAAACGAGCTATCAAGCCGTGCGCCTTTCCGCCTACGCCGTAAACCGGACCCACCGGCTGATCAAAGCGCCCAAACTCTATTGGAGCGATACGGGGCTGGCTCTCTTTCTTGCCGGGGAGAGCGAACCGCGAGGAGCGCACCTGGAAAACCTGGTGCTCACCGACCTTTTGGCCTGGCGTGACTTGCAGGCGCGCCGCCCCGAAGTGCTCTACTGGCGCACAGTTACGGGGATCGAGGTGGATTTCGTCATCGAAACGCCGACTAGGCTCATCCCCATCGAAATCAAGTCCACCGCCCGCGTCACACCCGCCGATGCCAAGGGATTGGAAGCCTTCCTCGACGAATATCCGGACCTCACCGATGGGGCCTTGCTTCTTTACAGCGGCGATGAGACTTTCCCTCTTACCCGCCGGGTACTGGCAACTCCCTGGTGGAAGGTGATCTGAATGGGAATTCGGGACTGGACGTCACGAGCCCGACTCACGAAGAACGAGACAGTTTCGCCAATGCCCGGGACAATCTGAAGCAGATCATCGATAGTAAATTTCAGACGATGGCGCAATAGGCCCAATCATATTTTGTCATTCCGGACTTGATCCGGAATCCAGGGGAATTGGCAAACAGCAATCTATCAGGAAAATGATCGGCACTGTCGTTAATTAGTTTATTATATCATAATGTTAGGTTAGTTAAGCGCACTGAACTGACCAGCACGGACAGGGCGTGAAAGGTGGATCAACAGCGCTACGGATGGGGAAGCTTCCCCCCTGCTTTTGAATCATAAAATTGAAATGATATGCGAAAAGATGAAACGAATGGTTGCAAAAGCTGTCAAGAAATTAAATATGATGCCGAACAAGCCAAATAACGATTATTTGATACGGTCGTTTTGGTTCGGCAAGCACACAATGGCGTAAAGAGTGGCTGTCCCCAATAGTTACAAACAGTTATGGGGAGGATTGGTTTGATGATGTTGTGGTAGGACTTCTATCAGATCGTTTCAAAACTATTTTTTACTTTAGCTAGTACCATGTAACGCCTATAACTTCGGATAGAGACGCTTCAGCTTGATCCGAGCATCGGAGGTCGTAAATTGCCAGTTAATTTTTCTGGCACTGTTATTTCGGTCTCTTTCCCATGCGGCCACTT
>JALNYO010000079.1 GCA_023229765.1 Syntrophales bacterium
ATTTCCCTTATTTCTGAGGTATGCGCGATAACTGACGTTCCTGGATCGACAATCCTTCCCTGCAAGACTTCCTGAACCGCAGAGAAATTAGGGAAGAAATTAGGGACTGAGCCCTATTTTCCCTGCGAGAGCTTTGAAAATCTATACCCTTTTGTCATTCCCGCGAAGGCGGGAAAGCGAAGCTTAATGTTCATAATCTATAAGTTCCCGAAAAGACCATATTCCCGTTTTCACGGGAATGACAATTAACAACATTTCGGGAGAAATTCAAAGCTCTCCCTGCGGATAAATGGGGACATCTTTGTAAATCGCTTCGCAATTTCCTAAAATGTCCCCATTTATTGGGGGTCAGGTCTTTAAATTTAGCGTTTTACGGAGGGGAGAGGCAGTTCTATATCGCCGCCGTCAGTTCTTCCTTGCGCCCGAAGGCTGGCGAGACGCTGATCTCATCAATCATAGACAACTTTGCGGCATCGAGGATTTCAATTTCGAGTGGGAGCCCATTGTCGTCAAGATGGAGAATGACGCCTTCTTTCAGATCAATCGAATCTGCCGGCTTTCCTGCCCGCAAACTGATTAGAAGTATATCAGATTCCTTGGAATATTTTATCCGCATGCTTTTCGCCTCCTTCAAAGTAACGCTCAGATCTTGGAAAATAAACGGTTACCAAAACAGGTAAAGTTGCATCGCAAGTCTTGGGGGTCAGGTCTTTAAATTTAGCGTTTTTGCGGGGGGATATCGAAACATTAATAATGAAACCGGCACGAGATGATAATCACTTCGCCGTCACGGTATTGATAGACCAGCCGATGCTCATCGTTGATCCTCCGCGACCAGAACCCGGACAACTGGCCTTTCAACGGCTCCGGTTTGCCGATGCCGTGAAAAGGATCGCGCAGGATGTCTTTGATCAGCATATTGATGCGCTCAACGATTTTCTTCTCGCCGCCTTGCCAGTAGAGATAATGATCCCAAGCCTCTTTTGTGAAGATGATCATATCCCGAGATCATTGGGGGATTTTGAAATAATGTCGTGGCGTTTCAGTTGATCGAGCGATCTGAGGATGGACTCGCGATTCGCCGGCGTTGAAAGCAGGTATTCCGTTTCGTCTCTGTCATCCAGAACGTTGATTTCAATCAATTTATCGTTCTTAAAGAGACCTTTCAGCTTTTCAATCAATCCGGCATCCAGTTCATCCAACTTCATGGTAAAATTTGCTCTTATCATGTTAACACCTTCTTTTTGCCTTTTTTGGGGGTCAGGTCTTTAAATTTAGCGTTTTTGCGGGGGGGGTGACCGCAATTATTCCTTTACCCGGTACACCGGGGAATGGGCCTCCGTGTCCCGGCGGTGGGCGGTAAGGTCGGCGGCAACAGTGTCGATTTTTCGGCCTAGTTCATACCGGACGTCGTCAATTTTCTTGTCGAGTTTGTCATGCACGTCGTCAATTTTCTTGTCGAGTTTGTCATGAAAGTCGTCAATTTTCTTGTCGAGTTTGTCATGCACGTCGTCAATTTTCTTGTCGAGTTTGTCATGCACGTCGTCAATTTTCTTGTTCAGCGCCCCTACCTTGAAGTCAACTAAATTAATCTTTTCACATAGTTCTTCTCTGGTATCCCTGATTTCCTTATGAAGAGCATCATGGCCTTCCAATACCAACTCAAATTTTCCCCGAATGTCTTCCAGCAGAATCTCCAGATGGTCTTTTTCCATGCTTCACCTCGCAGGTTTTGGGGGTCAGGTCTTTAAAATTAGCGTTTTGCGGGGGAACATGCTGACCCCATTTTTTTATCACTTCACTCTCCAATAACCGTCGCGGTCGCTCCCGATTCGTTCCACCCGGTTTTCAGATTTGAGCGCGGCCAGATGGTCCTTGATGGTATTTTGACTTTTCCCCAACAATTGCGCCATCTCGCTGCGAGTAAGGTTTGGATTTTCCCGGATGATATCAATTATTTTATCCTTCGTGGATGTTTTCTGGGTGGTTTTCTGGGTGGTTTTCTGGGTGGTTTTCTGGGTGGTTTTGAAAAAGGTTACCAGAAACCCATCCTGGATCTCCTCAAAAGACGGATCCTTTAGCCCGTATGATCTTATAGATTCCAATACCCGTTTGATGCCGGAACCGTATTTCTCAATGATGCCGGCTTCTTTAAAAAGCGTGGCGATCTGTTTGTTGCGGATGGCGGAGACGTAGTTGCCGCGCACCAACTGCTCTATCGACAACCCGGCCATCAGGCGACCGGGATTGAAGAATTCTATCCGGTCGTCAAATATTCTGATCATGGAATCGCTTGAACTCATGTAGTCGCGGTGGACAATCATGTTGACCACGATTTCGCGAAGCGCAGGGAGGGGATAGTCCCAGCGTTCTTCCCGCTGTTTGTCTCCGGTAATAATGTAAGATCGATTCAGATGTTTTCGAATAAACGAGAGCGCCGCATCCACTTCACCAAACAGGTCAGATCGGATGGTTAGGCTGTCCTGAATGAGGGTGTCGCTATCAAAACGTCCAATCTCTATCGTGGATAAAAGGACATCCTCCGTTGCAAAAAGCAGATAGCAGCCATTCGTAATCGATGTTTCCTTGATTAACTCGAATTTTTTCAGCACCGTGAGAGGATCGTCCAGAATGGGATTGGGGCGAATCCGATTTGATATTTCTATGAATTTGCTTACTTTCGCTAAAGAGATGTCCGCCAGTCCATGGCGGGTGTCGGAATAGAAATCCCAGCTTGTCTGATAGCTTCGCAAATGAAGATCGGATATCTCGTGAATGGGAATCTGATGGTTTGCATTCCTGATTCTTTTCAGATATTTCCCTCGGCAGCTCACTGGCTTGATCGGAAACTCGTCGACCGTAAAGATCACGACGTCTTTATGGTCAATGGCAGCGGTCGCAACATCCGGGATAAGAGTTGGAAACGTGTTGGTTTTTATCTGATTGAGCCATTGCGGGATCGTCTCGTTGCCAAGCTGGACACCGACAATCTTTCCGGAATCTGCAACACCGACAAAAACATACCCGCCCTTTGTATTGGCGAAAGCGGCAATCGTTTCAATCGCCGCTTGGTCGAGGGTGGATTTGAACTCGACCGTTTCGGATTCGCCTTTTTTTATGAGATTCAGGATTGTTTCTTCGTTCATTTTCTATTTTTTGACGGCGTCTTTAATGCAAGTTTGGGGGTCAGGTCTTTAAATTTAGCGTTTTTCCTTCCTCATGCCAGGGCGGAAGCCGGGTTGAGGAAGCTTTCGATCGCGGTTTGAAGGTTGATGAGCGCGGCGCGGTAGGCCTCCTTCTCGTCATCCGTCCAGGCGGAGTTGTCTATATCGCTGATTTTAGCGGCGGTTTTCACGAGCGCATCGAGGGCCTGGGCTTGGTTGTTCGGGTCCCTCTTCTGCCTGCCTGCGGGGGTCTTGTCGCGCTTGTCCTTGTAGGTGTCCCAAGCCGTGAGCATTCCGCGCTCCTGCTTCTTGCGGGCGATCTCGATGAGGACGTTCTTCCCGATCTTATGATCGCCCCGGCATTCGTCGCGAATCGCCACGGGCAGGCGATTGATCAGCATGATATCGGAAACCGTCGTGCGGGCCTTGCCGATGACGCCGCTCAGTTGCTCGTCGCTGTACTGCTGTTCGTCCTTGAGGCGCTGCAGGGCTTCGGCCTCTTCGACGGAGGTGAGGTCCTGGCGGAGCAGGTTTTCGACCAGCGCGATTTCGGAGGGGTTCCCCTCAACAAAAATGGCCGGCAGGGTAGTCAAGCCCACCTGCAAGTCCGGGGGTCAGGTCTTTAAATTTAGCGTTTTTGCGGGGGGTGGGTCAAATCAGGCGCGTGCCGGTTTGGAGAATTAGGGACAGAGCCCTAATTTCCGATGACCATTTTCATATTTCATTGA
>JALNYO010000080.1 GCA_023229765.1 Syntrophales bacterium
TCCCGCAAGATAAGCACCTTGATACGTTGCCCTGCTCTGAAGGGTAGATTTGTCAACACAACTCGTTTGGGGTCCGTTACAGTCAGATGTGTTTTATACGCTCTCACAGATTAACCTCCCATACTGACTTCATCGTGATCTAACATATCGAGTCCTATCATGTAGAGGCGCCTTTTTGACGGACAAAATCGAAGATTTCCTCTGTACTCATGCCATTGACTGCCAGGTTCACGATCAACGGCACGGTTACATGCATGCCCCGTACGCAGGCGCGCTCTCCCATTATCTGGGAATCCGATCAAACCCAATCATGATAGAGCCCTCCGTTGCTTCAGGTTCCCTTTTAGTACCGCCGATATGCTTATTTGTTAAGAGGAAAGAAGAGACGTTTCCCAGATTTAATCGCGGATAAGAACGCCTGTCCCAGTCCTCGGCTGTGGGTTTCATAGAAGATCGCGCCTTGTTCATTTCCCGCTGCGCCTGCTCTATCGCTTTTGCCTCCGCCCGGGCCTGTTAGCCGGCTGTTCGGGCGGAGAACGTCGGTGATCTCACAATCCGCGCCGTCAGGCTACGTCAGAATGAGAATGGTTTGCGGCCTGTGGGAATAAATAACGCTCCAAATACATAAATTGTTTCAATAATTTATGTCACGAATAAAGTAATAATTGTTACGTTTCCATAAAGGCGACTCGTGGATTGAGTTCTATCCCCATCACTTCCATGATGGCCTGGTAAATCTGCGACATCTCATCTGCGTCGAGAAGGGTAAGGGGTCCCGTGACCAGACGCTTGTTGTCTATGGCACGGATCTGATCGATCAGAAGGTCGGAATCCCGGTCCAGGCGGTCCCGGGTGCTGAGACGCAACCGCAGGGGCGCGGCGTCTTCGATTAGACGGGTTGTCAGGGGAATGACCAGGGTCGAGGGGTGGCCGGCGTCCAACAGCGCCTGGTTCTGGATGATCAGCAACGGTCTCGTCTTTCCCGGTTCCGTGCCGCGCTGCGGATTGAGATCGGCCAGCCAGACGGCGCCGTGTTCAAGTTTCCGGGTCATGTTCGATCTCCTCGAATTCCCGATTGACCGCCATGCTTTCTTCCCTTACCCGGGCGCTTACCTCCATCAGCCTGATCCTCTGCCGACGACTATGGGCCGCCCGATTCATAGATACAACGGCCCGGCGCAGATACTCGGCCCGGGGAATCTGCAATTCGGCTACATGGGAGTCCACTTCCCGGAGGAGGTCATCGGGAAGGCGAATGGAAATGGTATTCATGTATGCACCTCGTTCTGTATTCTTTAGTTGAATACTAACTTGATGCAGCGCCATTGTCAACAGGAATTACAGGAGGAAAGCCGGGAATGAAAGCCAGCAGGAAGAAAGCCGGTATCATATTCCTCACAAAATATGATTATCGCAATAACTATTTTTGCGTCAGATCAAGAAGTGACAATATCGCTTGATTCTTGTGTGGATATATGTTAGCATGTAACACACGTAATGCATAATCCATTTCGAGGTTGAACCAATGTCTAAAATATTAAACGTCCGGCTTACGGATGACATATCATCCCGGCTCGATTTTCTGGCCGAAAAAACGCAACGTCCAAAAAGCTTCTATATCAGGGAGATACTTGTCCGGCATCTTCCGGAGTATGAGGACGCCTATCTTGCCCTTGATCGTCTTAACGATAGGAACGCAAAATATTACTCGACAGAGGATGTGGAGAGGATCCTTGACCTATAGTATTCGATGGAACGAAGAGGCGGTAAACGACCTCAAGAAAATAGACCGGCAAGCACAAAAGAAGATCATAGCCAAGGTAAAGGATTATCTTTGCAAAGATCCCATCAGCATAGGTAAGCCACTCCAGGGAATCTTCAAGGGCCTTTATCGTTACCGCTATGGATCTTACCGGATTATTTACGCAATCGACAGAGGGTCAGTGGTGGTTTTGATTTTAAGAGTAGCAGATAGGAAAGACGTTTACGAAGGCCCGATTAATAAAAACTAACTAACAGAGACTAATAAACCCTTAGCATCGGCGCTTATGCAGCTACTCCACCGGCTCCATGCCTTCGTCGAGGTATTTCTTTGCGAGATCGATGTAGAGCTGCTTGCCCATCTCCCAGAACTCTTCGTCTGGGGGACGCAGCTCCCTGACGATCTGTGCCGGATTGCCGGCGACAACCACGCGCGGAGGGATTATCTGTTTCATCTTTACGACCGCGCCCTCGGCAACAATCGCCCGCTCGCCGATCTCCGACCAGATACTGAGTATGGAGCCCATACCGACAACTGCCCAATCGCCAATACTTTTTCCATGAACTACGGCGCCGTGACCGATAGTTACTTTTGTTCCGATCTGGCTTGTGTCGCCGGGAGGGACATGAACGATCACACCTTCTTCCACTGCCGTTCCGTCTCCGATTTCAATGCGGCCATAATCTCCCCTTAGAATAGCGCCGTGGCCGATATAACAATTATTACCGATAATTACATCGCCGATAACAGTTGCCGTTTCGCTTATATAGGTATCCTTTCCCACCGTCGGCCGTTTACCGTCAAATTTATAAAGCATGAGTAGACCTTTCTGAAAATGCCCAACTTTTTAAAACCTTGCACCAAGAGGTAATTGCAAAACTCCCAGCTCTGTCATTCCCGCGACTCCTTGGGGCGGGAAAGCGAAGCTTAATGTTCATAATCCAGTTTGCAAGTGTTTGAAATCATGGATGCCCGACAGAAGCCTTCGGGCATGACAAAGCGTTTTGCAATTAGCTCCTAATGATGAAACCGTCCGCCAGCCACTTGCCAAATTTCTGATACGTTTGCGCTGCCTCTCTACGTGCAGTCTGGCTGTATGTCAATGACAAAGTAGCAAAGCGCTCCCACCCGGATCATTTTTCATTGGGAAGAGGGAATATTATATATTGACCGGCCCTGCCTTTTAACCTATAACCCCGTGGCAAATCAGGACTGGCGGATTATCTTGATTGCAGGGGCGACCTCCGTAGTTTTCCGGAAGCAGGGTGGGCAAGGACAGATTAACAATGATTGACTATAAAAAAGAACTTAACGCCGAGCAGCTTCAGGTCGTTGTCGAGGCGGGCGGGCCGATACTGGTTATCGCCGGGGCGGGGAGCGGCAAAACCCGAACGCTTACCTGCCGGGTTGCCCATCTCGTGGAAGAGGGGATTCCGCCGGAGCGAATACTTCTGGCAACCTTCACCAATAAGGCCGCCCGTTCGATGCTCTCGCAAGTTGAAAAGCTGATTGGCCGTGATATATACGGGTTATGGGGGGGCACCTTTCATCACCTGGCCCACCGGACCCTGCGCGTTCATGCGAGCCGGCTGGGATTTGCCGCCAACTTTTCCATCCTCGACAGCGAGGATTCCCGCCAACTTATCAATACCTGCATCAAAGAGCTCGGGATCGACGAAAAGGCCGGCAAATTCCCCAAAGGGGATGTTGTCGGCAGTATCGTAAGCCTCGGGATCAACACAGAGGTCCCCCTTCCGGACATAGTTGCGAATCGCTATCCTTTTTTTGAGAATCGCACCGAGGATATCCTTGCCGTCGCCTCCCGCTACAGAACCAGAAAACAGGCGTTGAATGTCATGGATTTTGACGATCTGCTCTTTTTCTGGCGGGAGCTGCTCCAGAATTTTCCGGAAACAAGGGATTATTATGCGGAGCGGTTCCTCCATATCCTTGTCGATGAATATCAGGACACCAACCGTCTCCAGGCGGAAATCATGAACCTCCTGGCCGCCCGACACCGCAATCTGATGGTGGTCGGCGACGATTCCCAGAGCATTTACTCCTTCCGGG
>JALNYO010000081.1 GCA_023229765.1 Syntrophales bacterium
GGATTCAGGATGATTTCTTGTCGTCGGATTTATTATCCTCTTTTTTGGGAGTGACGTCTATCTCATTCGGCTCATTGCTGGATTTCTTGAAGTTTCTGATGGTCTTGCCCAGAGCGCTGCCGATTTCGGGGAGTTTGCCGGCTCCGAAAATAATTAAAATGATAACCAGGATGATTAGCAATTCAGGCATGCCTATTCCAAACATAATTTTACACCCTCTTTCTCTAAATTTACCGTCGCGATCCTAAACTATCGCAAAGCCATTGTCAAATAATAACCGTTTGCAAGCGGCAAATGGCCGCTTTCAATTATTCTCTTTTTTCGGTTCTTCCGCCGGAAGATTTACAGTAACAACCGCGCCCCGTTTCCCCGGCGCTCCCAGGGGCTTTCCCTGGAAAAAAAGATCTACTCCCCCGGCGTTGCCTATATACAGTTGGAAGCCTTCCTCCGCCCGCCGCTCGATTTTCTCCCCCGGCTTCAACAGAATCTCACTGCGGTTTTTTTTGTCTGCAACTATTCTCATCCATGTCAGCTCACGTGCCTCAATAACCAGATGGTACTTGCCTGTTAGAGACTGGTCTGGGGAGGGTGAAACAGTTTTTTCCGGGGCAGGGCTGACTGCCGCCGTCGTTTGCGGGAGGGCTGCCGTTGGCGCCGCATTATTTACGGCAGGCGGAACTGCGGGCGCCGATGCCGGCTTGGCAACGGGTGCGGCGGGAGTCGCTGGCTTATCCCCATGGTAGAGAAAGACCGCCAGGACGATAAGGCCGGCGATGATCACAATGGCAAGACTTCCATAAAGGAACAGGTACCGTCGGCTGTTTTCCGGCCAGGGTTTCCTGACCTCTTCGGCTTCGGCCGGTTTGCTTGTGGTGGCAAGGTAAACTTCATACCTGTCGAGAAGCGGTTTTTCGTCGATTGCAATCTTCTTGGCGTATTTTTTGATAAAGCTTTTCGTGTAGATCGGGGAGGGGAGGCTTTTAAAGTCGCCATTTTCCAGCGCCGCGAGGTTAACGATGCTGATCCGTGTCGCGGCAAAAATATCTTTCAGGGATAGTCCGCGGGCTTCCCGCAGCGCCTTCAGATTTTCTACCGTTTCTCCCGGCGTCGAGCCTGAATTATTTTGGGGAATGTTATCGTTTTCATTCATCTTATTATGTCCTTGCCGATATTGGAACACTCTTAATTATACTAAATAGTGCTTTTGAATTTCGGATCAATGACGGTAGTTGGTTCTGTTTTCATATCGGGGTTGCAGGCATTCCCATTTGCGGATAAGGATTAGCATCATTAAATAGATAAATGCAATAGAATAAATATGAGCAGCGGATCTAAATCAGGAGCGATTAAAAATATTTTCTTCTGGATATTCATTCATCTTTGTGATGAGATCAAAGGCACGATGTTAAGAGCGGGCATATCGCTAATAAATTGCTCCGAGGTGTGGGGAGCTGATGAAAAAGGACGAGAAGCATGCTGAATGACGGCGGTTTGAGGGAATTTATCGAAAAAACGGCGCGCGAGGCAGGGGCGCTTCTGCGCGGCAGGCTTTATGACCGGCATGATGTTCAGTACAAAGGGGAGATAAATATCGTAACCGAGGCGGATCGCCTTTCTGAGGAACTGATAGTCGAGAGGATCAGTCGCCGGTTCCCTCAGCATGGCATAATGACCGAAGAATCGCCGGAAAAAATAAATATTTCAGAATCCCGCTGGATCATCGATCCCTTGGATGGAACCACCAATTATGCCCATGGCTATCCGGTCTTTGCGGTTTCCATCGCCCTGGAGGTTGAGGGGACGATCATCCTGGGCGCCGTTTATAACCCCATGTCTGACGAATTTTTTGTGGCGGAGCAGGGGGCCGGTTCATATCTGAACGGCCGGCGACTGAAGGTATCATCTACCGCAGCACTTTCCCGATCTCTTTTGGCAACCGGTTTTCCCTACGACATACGAACCGACAGAAACAATAATATCAATTACTTCAAGGCGATGGCGCTTCATGCCCAGGCAATTCGGCGGGCGGGTTCGGCGGCGCTTGATCTGGCCTTTATCGCGGCGGGCCGGTTCGACGGCTTCTGGGAGCTGAAACTTGCCCCGTGGGACACAGCCGCCGGCTGGCTGATCGTGGAAGAGGCCGGAGGCGTTGTCACCGATCTTGCCGGCGGCGCATACAATGTCCATTCTCCGCATATCCTCGCCACTAACGGCCTGATTCACGCCGATATGGCCCGTATCTTCGCCGCGACCAATCCCCTGGCCGAGCCCTGAAACTTCTGCATGCTCAGCAGTCGGTGGTCAAAATCGCATAAAGTCTGCGGCCGATCTCAAGGCCGCGCTCAATAAAATCAGGACCATATCTACGCCCGGTTGCCGTGCGGAAGCTTTCTTTAATTTTTTCAACACCCTGCATGCCGGCGGGGAACTTCGGTAAAAGTTCGCACAGGGGAATCGCGCGCGGCGCCGTCATCGCCCAGATGGTTTCCGTGAAATTGTCCGGCCCCCAGCGGAATTTATCCGCATCATAGAGGGAGTCGGAAAGAAGCTGCGCTTCTGGTGAATCTGAAGTTATAAGGGGGCGGAAGGCCTCATGGTTTTGTATTGCACCGGCTATGGAGAGGCGCTCCTGATCACTGAGAGGAAAGCCTGTCAGAACTTTGACCGCCTCTGCGGCGCCTCTTTCTGCATGGTTTTTTTCCCGACGGCAAATATCGTGAAGTAGTCCTGCAAGGTGCCCCAACAAAACCATTCTTCTGACTGCCGTGGCGGAAATTCCTTCGTCGCTTTCCGCTAAAATCAAGGCCCCGGCATCAATTGCTACTTTACGGACGTGAATCAGACCGTGTCCGAGATAATCCCCCCGGGCTTCGATAATCTGCAAGATATCCTGAACCAGAGGCTCGGAGGAAAAAAACTCCTCGGACAGGGTTCGCTCAAGTGTCCGTTCGCGGTAGAATAGCGGCTCCCCCACCTCGGCAGATATTTCTCTGGCAAGGGCCATTGCGCACAAGTATTCCTGATTTGGCATCTGCTCCATGGATTAATCATCACACAAATTGACAACGGACCTCTGTCGGTTTTTGGTTTTTCCACACACCCGAAAAAGATCAGTAAATATCTGGCTTTACATGTTGTCCAGCGGACTGCGCACTGCAAGGCCCGGCCGGTTAAGCACATGGGTGTAAATCATGGTGGTCGCTACATCCGAGTGGCCGAGCAGTTCCTGTACCGTCCGGATATCCGCTCCCCCGGCCAGCAGGTGGGTGGCGAAGGAGTGACGCAGGGTATGGGGGGTGACCCGCTGGGAAAGGCCTGCCGCCCTCGCCGCCTTGCGGATGGCACTCTGGAAAGCGGCGTCGTTCAGGTGATGGCGGCGCTTGAGGCCGCTGCGCGGGTCGATCGCCAACTGGCGCGAGGGGAAAAACCACTGCCACGCCCAGAGTACCCCCGCCGTGGGAATTTTATTTTCCACGGAATCGGGAAGCCATACCCCCGGCAAACCTTCCTGCCTGTCTTCATCGAAGAGCAGCCGGAGACGTTCCCGATGTGACAGGAGGGCCTCCCGCAGACTTTCCGGCAGCACGCTCACCCGGTCCTTGCCCCCCTTGCCGCTGCGGATGATGACGATCCCCTGTTCGAAGTTTATATCCTGAACTCTGAGCCTCAGTAATTCCATCAGGCGTAGCCCCGCGCCGTACATGAGCCGGGCCATGAGACGGTTCGTTCCGGACATCTCGGCAAACAGCGACTGGCACTCCCGCCGGCTCAGAACAACGGGAATTCTTCTGCTGGCGCGGCCGGGACGGTAGCCGGAAAAAT
>JALNYO010000082.1 GCA_023229765.1 Syntrophales bacterium
CAATAATAAAAACATTCCCCTTCGCGGCCTCATCGACCAGACGTGAAAGGTGCGTCTTGGCTTCGTGGATATTTACGGTTTGCATGGGACACCTCATTAAGCTTAGTTTGATGGACTTAGTCTAAACGCACTGCCAGTATTTGTCAAGAGACTTCCAAAGTAATAGGGGCTCTGTCCCTAATTA
This sequence comes from Syntrophales bacterium, assembly GCA_023229765.1. Classification (NCBI taxonomy): domain Bacteria; kingdom Pseudomonadati; phylum Thermodesulfobacteriota; class Syntrophia; order Syntrophales; species Syntrophales bacterium. The sequence goes on from JALNYO010000082.1 coordinate 185, forward strand.
CTCTGTCCCTAATTACTGGTCTAATTAAGATCCTTCAGAGGGCATATCCGACTGTCGTTCTTCATCTTTTCGCGGAACTTCTCGTCACTGGTCAACAAAACGGCGTCAATTGCATAAGCAGCGGCCAAATATACCGCGTCATAAAAAGTAACTTGATGTTCTTTCATCCAGGTAAAACACTGACGGAACATCTGTTCAGAACAGTCAACCGCTTCGATTTTAAGATCGAGGAGCAGCTTCATCTTTTGGTCCGCCTCGTCGGGTAACGCTCTGCCCAGAATATTTGCGACCTCATAAGTCCATAAACCCGGCGCCGCAATCCCAACTACGCCGCTCACCCAGGTGTGCAAAAGGCCGGCTGCTTTATCATGATCCGGTTCATTTTCTTTCTCCAGTACCCATTTCAGAATAATGGAGGCATCTACGATGTATTTTTTCATCAGTGAGACACTCTATCTTTGGTAAGAAATTCAATAATATCGGCATGCGAATAGCCGCCTTGGCGAGGCGAAGAAGCGAGCAACTGTTCAACAGCCGATTTACGGCGCAGCAGCTCCAGTTCTTTACGCAGTGCCTCGCTAACCAACCTGCTGCGCTTTCCGGCGGGAACGAGACTTTCAAGGTCTCTACAAACGCCTTCATCAATGAGAAAGTTTAATTTTCGGGCAGTGTTTGACATATCATACCTCTTTGCAATAAGTATAAAACATACCCAAGATAGTTACACCATCAGGATGGAATGTCAAGCGAAATAAATAGGGGCTCTGTCCCTATTCATCCCACACTCAGCACTTCCCTTTCGATAGCCAGTGTCCGCCCTGCGCCTTGGGCTGCATAGCCCCACTTGATGAGGGTGAAGGCAGACTCCCCATCTTTCCCCGGCGTAATCTCCAGCCCCGTGATGCAGCGGGGATGCACGCACGACCCAGTATTGTAATAAGCACGATCCGAATGGAGCTTCCGCGAGGAAATATGGGGACATGACCCCATCCTACCCTCCAAATACATCCGTTCCGTCAGAGAAAGGTTTTCAAAGACGGGCCGGTGGGTGTGGCCGGCAATGATCGTGTCGATCAAATCTCCCTCCCCTTTCCTTAAATCTCCCTCCCCCTTCCAGGGGGAGGGTCGGGGTGGGGGGGAAAATAGGGCGCTGTCCCTAATTACCAAACGCTAAATTTCAAGACCTGACCCCCGATCACCCCCTTGGGCTGCGTGTAGTGCTTGACGTATTTTCTCAGGAGCTGTTTCATTTTTTCGTCGCTGTCGGGGGAGGGGTCACGGATGGCTACCGAGATGAACAATTCACATCTTTATTGTTCACCTAGTCAAGTATTTAATGAAAACAATAGGGGCTCTGTCCCTAATTAAACCGCTATCTCCAATAATATCTTATCGTACACTACGTGGGGCGTAATTTCCTTGCTGGTCGCCTTTTTTGTATCGATAAGTCCCGCCTGTTCCAAAAACCGGACATCAACGGCAACGTTCTTGATATCACGTTGAAGAATTCTGGCCAGATGATTTATCGAAGAAGGATGCTCCGTTTTAATCGCGTGGAGAAGCTCCAGTCTTTTCTGAGTTAATGCCTTGCGAAACGCCTGGATATTCGTAAAGTACACGCCCCGTTCATGCTTCACTTTCTCGCCGGATTCAATAGACCCTGCGGCATCCGCAAATTCGTTCAGCAGTGTTTCCGCATCCTTTATGCCGATCTTCACTTTTCGGACTTTCATCTTTTCCTCCTGTTATATGAAACTATATCCCCGTAAAAATCCTTTATAAGCTGCTCGGTTCCTGTAAAGAGATATGGCTTGGTTCTACACCCGTAATGCCGATGATCGCCCTTTTGTTCCGCATTGTCGTACCCGATCACCCGTTGCGTGTTTGCTATATAAACAAGTGAATATTTATACCCATGCGGTTTATCCGAAGATTTCTCAACCTCCCATAATTTAATCTCAATAGTATTGCCAAGCTCGTCTATAACCTTGTTATGAATTATAAGTTTAGCTTTCATGTTGGTACGTTATACCAATGATACACAGATTGTCAATTTTTAATTGCTTCTGCTCTGGTCCTCCCTTATTAGGGACAGAGCCCCTATTATTATAGCATATGGACGGTTCTGAAGACGCTCGCCAGGGAGTCATCGGCGCCGGGAACGCCGACAATATGGACATGGTTCGGCATGAGGCAATAGGCCCAGATGTCGAGACTATGTTTCCGGGCGTATTGATTGAGCAATTCCAGATAGCGGGCATAATCCTCCGCCGCGGCGAACACGGTCTGCCGGTAATTGCCCCGCTGGGTGATATGGTGGGGGTAACCTACTGCTATAGCACGTGATATTCTCGGCATAAAAGAATAGGGGCTCTGTCCCTAATTTCCTATTTAAATTAAATGGACCCACGGCAAATCTTTTTGCACAGCGTTAAACAACCGTTCATCCGCCGTGCTGAGATCGACGCCTTCCTGTTCAGCCAAGGCCAAGTAGCTGGAGTCATAGACAGAACGTCCATAGAGCCGGCAATAATGAAGAACTTTATCGGCAAGAGAATAAACATCATAAAATCGGATGCCCAGGCTCATGAAGCTGCGGAAGGATGATGAAATGGCGCTCTGATCGAGTCGGGCGCGCCGTCCGGCGATCACCAACCCATTCATCAGTTCGTACTGAAGCAGGGACGGCGCCAGTATTTCCAATTCCCCGGCAACGCACTGTTGCAGCAGCGAGATCGCCTGTGCGCCGCACGCCTCATCGACGAGGTACCACTTGAGAATCACGCTCGCATCGACCACCGCCCGTTTCATGGCTTTTCTTCCAGTTGAGTTCTGGATTCCCGATAGACATCGGCGGCGCTGACTCCGGCCTTTATAAAAGCCTCCCTGACTTTCATGATGTTTTGATAACCTTCCCTGCGGGCATTGCGCTCATATTCGTCGTAGGGAACGATGACGGCTACCGGTTTCCCGCGCCTTGTGACAATGGTATTCTCTCTTTTTTCCACGGTATCGTGAATAAGGCGGCTGAAACCTTTCTTGCCTTCGGCAATGCTAACTGATGTACTGTTCATGGGGTCCTCCATTATGGTCATGTCTGATGACTACCATAAGAAACCAGAAGATGTCAAGGATTAAACAATAGGGGCTCTGTCCCTAATTACCCAAAGAGGAGGTGGGGATAATCGGGAGCTGTCCCCTGGGCAAAATAAATAGGGGCTCTGTCCCTATTTATTTTGCGTGTAGTGCTTGACGTATTTTCTCAGGAGCTGTTTCATTTTTTCGTCGCTGTCGGGGGAGGGGTCACGGATGGCTGCGGAGAACTCCGCGAGGATGGAGGTAAGTTCGGTAAGGGTGTATTTTTGGCTGCCCCGGGCGACAAAGATCTTCTCGTGGCAACTGGCGTCGGTGCCCTCTTCCGCCGTCAGGATCTCTTCGAACAGTTTTTCACCGGGGCGCAGGCCCGTAAACTTAATGTCGATGTCCCGGTTTGGTTCCATGCCGTGGAGGCGGATCAGCTCCTCGGCGATGTGCAAGATCTTCACGGGCTCGCCCATATCCAGCACAAAGACCTCCCCGCCCTGCCCCAGCGTGGACGCCTGCA
>JALNYO010000083.1 GCA_023229765.1 Syntrophales bacterium
TCATTCAGGGAAAGTCTCGATAGCAGCATATCCTCAGTGCCCTGTCTGATATAATCAATATTTTCGGCACTATGGACAGAAAAAGGCAAAACGGCAATACGGTAGTTGTCTTTTGCCCAGGAAAACTGTACGAAAAACAGCAGCGCTAAAAGGCAAAAAACAGGCATTCGCAAATATTTCATTATCGATCTCCTCTATTTTTGAATAAATTAAAAAACATCAGACGCATGGCTCCTCTATCACTTCATCCCCGAGAATTCAACGGGATTGTTGCTGAACAGATTTTTTAGGTTGAAAAGTTATCTTCGGGATCTTCAGTCTGACATTTCCCGATTGATTGCGTTTGCTGATTCCCTGAGCAATTGCTGCTCCATTCGTCAAAATTCGCTACCTGTCATTGCGAGGGGCGTAGCGACGCGGCAATCTCGTGGATAATCAATTACTTTAGAGATTGCTGCGCAACGCTTGCAATGACAAAGCAGCTATTTTTCGACTTTTGACGAGGGCATCAATGCTGCAAGGGTAACCCTGTTTTTTTGAAGGGTATTTCCAGTTTGTAAACCCCGTATTTGATGACGGCATTGATCGGAAAGGACGCTTTTTCAAATACTTTAAGCATTGACTTGTTGTCGTAAAGAACATCCGCCGTGAAACCTTCAATTCCCTGTTCCAGCGCTGCCTCAATAAGCATTTTCAAAAGAAACGAGGCAATCCCTTTCCCCTGATAATTCTCATCTACAATAAAGGCAACTTCTGCGTAAGGACGATCGCTCAGCCGAACATAGCGCCCCTCGGCAATGATTCTTTCTCCCCCTGCCTCGGTGACCGTTCCGACCAATGATAATGTTTTTTGATAATCGATATTTACATACCCCTGCATCTCCTTGTGGGGCATGGATTTTACATGAGAAAAATATCGGTAGTAAACGGCGTTGTCGGAAAAACGATAGAAAAGCCTCCTCATCTCCTCTTCGTCGGAAGGTTTAATCGCCCGGAAATTTACGGAAAGTCCCTCCTTAAAGGTATAAACAGTTGAAAGTTTATCGGGATAAAGGGCGCCGGACCCGGGGAGATAAATCTGATCGCGATAGAGAATGCTGGCCTCTTTCGCCTGTCGCACCAATTCTTCCCGGTCGTCAGGATGGGCTATGTCAATCAGGGCTTGGGCGCGTTCCCGGACGGTGCGGCCGATCATGGAGGCAATTCCATATTCGGTAACGATCCAGTCGAGTGATTCCTTATTGTTAAATTGGTTCGGAAAATCCTCAACCGACAGCATAATATTAGAAGCGCCTTTCAAATTGCGGCTGGGAAGGGCGAAAATCGCCCGTCCCCCGCAGGAGTGCTGAGCCGCGGCGTAAAATTCCAGTGCGTGTCCAGGACCTGCGGTGACATTGCCCTTGCCGATATGGAGGGCAACCCCTCCCATCAGGTCAACCTTGCGTACCGGCATGATAAAAATGGTCTTCTCGTTAAAACTTATTCGGGCATTGTCGGCAACCACTTTAATCCCCTGAAACTCGACCAGGGGGTTGCGATGCAGCCATTTCATCAGTTCAGCAGTTCCTAAGGCATACGAGGTAACGGATTTGTTGCTGAAATTGTTTTTACAACGATTAGTGACAACGCCGCTCTTCAATAGATCCATTAAGACGTCGGTAAAAAATAGCGTATGGACGCCGAGGTTGCGCTTTTTGGCAAGATGTTTGCCCAGAGCCTCAAAAAGGGCCCCGGGGTAGAAGGAGAGACAACTGCCGTCATCAATCAGCGAGGCGACATTGGCGGCGACTTTGTCCATGACGCTGTCCACTGGCCAGCGGTTGAAATAGATCGGGGATTCCGTCGCCTTTACAAGGTAGTTGAAATCGGCAATATTGACAAAGGTGTCTCCCATCGTGCGGGGGACGCTGCTGTTGATTTCCCCCACGACAATGGAAGCCCTTTCCATTGCGTATTTGGCTATATCCACCGCCACGCCGAGACTTGCATATCCCGCCTTGTCCGGCGGGGTGATCTGCACAAAAGCGGCGTCGATCCGGATCGCCCCTGATTCAACAAGCGAGGGAATCTGAGAAAAACGGCAGGGAATCATATCCACAGAGCCGGAGAGGATTGCCTTGCTGGCCAGCCAGCCCGCGAAAAATGTTTTGAGGCGAAATTTGTAGGCGCGCGGGGTCTCTATTAAAGATATGACATCCCCAAGGCTGACAATCTGGATGAGTTCCAGATCGGTAAGGTTGTAGATGTCGGATTCTTTGAGACGCTTTACCAGCGTTCGCGGCTCGGCAACGCCGGTTCCCAGAAAAATGCTCATCCCCGGCTCTATATGCGAGAGAACTACGTCCGGAGAAACCACCATGTTTTCCCATCCGGAATCGACGTCATCAAACATTTTTATTGCCTCCTGAAAAAGTTTATGAATCCAGGATAAAGGTAAAACCGTACGCTGATCTTCAACAAACTCTTTAGGATTGTCAAGAGTAAATAGTGGCTCAAACCCAGTTATCTCCAAAGACAGGGGCGTCGCATGTGCGTAGGCCAACGTAACATCAGGAATAGCTTGGCTTCACGCGCTCGGAATATTTCCTTTCCCCTCGAGGTGAAAAAAGGAAATAATCGTTTCCAAATCCGTGACTCCGACTCCATTTGGTGGTATGAGGTTCGCCAAGCGTGAAATGATGCAACAGGAAGGGATTCATATAAATAAGGAGATAATCTCATGATTCGTTTCAGTGCCAATATCAGCATGCTCTTTACCGAGGTAGATTTCCTCGACCGGTTCGAACATGCGGCAGGGGCCGGTTTCAAGGCTGTTGAATACATGTTCCCTTATGCCTTTAAAAAGGAGGAACTAACCGAAAAGCTCTCAAAATATGGGCTTCAGCAAGTTCTCTTCAACCTCCCCGCCGGCGATTGGGCGGGCGGGGAGCGGGGAATTGCCTGCCTGCCGGGCAGGGAAGGGGAATTCCGGGAGGGTGTCGGCTTAGCAATAGAGTACGCGCATGCCCTGGGCTGCCCCTTGGTTAATTGCCTCGTCGGAACGACCCCCGCTGATCCTCCGGAGAAGGTCCGCCAGACGCTTATCGACAACCTGCGCTTTGCCGCGGAATCCCTGGAAAACGAGGGCATCAGTCTGCTGGTCGAGCCCTTGAATAATCAGGATATTCCCGGATTCCACCTTTGCCGTACCAGCGATGCCTTGGAGTTGATAAAAGAGGTCGGACGCCCGAATCTCCGGCTTCAGTACGACATTTACCATATGCAGGTAATGGAGGGGAATCTTCTGCAGACGATCGGGGATAATCTCGTACGGATCGGTCATATCCAGATCGCCGACAACCCCGGTCGCCACGAACCGGGAACAGGCGAGATCAACTACCCGAATATCTTTAATTTTCTGGATAAGCAGGGCTACGCTGGCTGGATCGGCTGCGAGTACAAGCCGCTTCGCAAAACCGCGGAAGGGCTCGACTGGATGAAGCCGTATCTGTAAATAGTCCCCCTTGTTCGGTTCGGGCATGACAAAGCGAAGCTTAATGTTCACAAAGCGTAGCTTAATGTTAATGAAATGGAGGGACGCGCTTCGTCGCATCCGTGGGGATTTCTTCTTCTCGTTCCCATACCGGAGCGCGGGAACGGGAAAAAGCAATGCAAATGGTGCTTCGGCAATAATGGGAAAAACAGGAATCTAAATATACAAGGAGGCAAATAGCATGGCA
>JALNYO010000084.1 GCA_023229765.1 Syntrophales bacterium
CCTCCAGTTCTTCAAGCACCAGCATATCTGCCAGCAACTCAGCCTTTAAGGTTCGCATTCTTTCACTGTTCATAAAGCACCGTCCCTTCCCGCGCTATGGCGTCCTTTATTCTGTTGTCAGCAGTAGAAAGCTCCACCAAATCCACCTTAAAAGGGCTGTCCTGAGCAATGGTAACCAGCGCCAGAAAATGCTCGCCGGAACAGGCGACAGCCAGATCTATGTCGGAATCCAGCGACGAAACATCATCGCGCGCCAGTGACCCAAAGAGGATTATTTTTGTGATGCCCGCATCAGCCAAAAGGAATTTTCCGACCAGCGCCTGCACCTCCTCAAGTGCCTGGGCATTGCGAATTGCCAGGGCATCAACCTTTTCTCGCTGCAAACGTTCTTGATACGCAGCCATGCGTGACAATTTTTCAGATGATAAAGTCATAGCAACTAAAAACTCTATGTTTGCCCTCTTATCAAACCCCACCCCATACTTGCCGCAAAACCTTTGAATTGCGAGTGTTTCACCGACGAAACCACCAGATGCAGCTCGCCTTCACGCATGCTTCAATGATCCTATAGGGAGGCCCGGCGAAAAAAATTCCAGAAATAACCACGTTTGTATCGAGGACTATCCTCACGTCCGTCCCCGCACCGTGGCGACTGCAGCCGTAATATCGGATTGCCTCAGGCCGACTTTTTTGGCCTGTTTACGGGCTTGAGCGATCAAGGCATCAAACTCCTACATTTCAGGCGGCAAAATTGCCTTGAGAATAACGACATCATCCTCTCCCAAAACCATGAATTGCGAACCGGGCTTCAAATTGAGACGTCTGCGAATGTCTTCGGGGATGACAACTTGACCTTTGGAGGACATCTTTGTGGTAGCTAAATTTTCCATTCCATACCTCCTGCGAGACCTTTGAATTTTGTCATTTCGAGGAGCGTTAGCGACGAGAAATCTTAATTCTCGTGCATAGTTAAAGATTTCTCCCTTCGGTCGAAATGACAATATTGGCAGTTATTCAAAGGTCTCAAACATGCCATGGTCTCTGACCCCGAGGAAGCGGACATTCCTTGCCTTTAGCGGAAATGCCCGTGTTGACTTCCACTCCTAATACAGTGTCGTCCTTCCCGACGCGACAATTACGAGGCTCAATCCCTTCACCCTTTCGGATTACGGCCTATCTACTCGCTGTCCTACGCTTAAAGATGACTGTTACCAGTCAGCCTCCAAGGACTCGCTACCCGGTGGATGGCCTTCCTTCCGGGGCGGGACTTTCACCCGCTTGATTACGCGACCTTGCCCGGCCGCACATAGGGCTCTGTCCCTATTTATCTCAGGAGCCATTTCCAGAGGGGAATGACTTCTATGCCATTCTCGATGTCGGTTTCGTCATCCCAGGTTACTATCGTGCCGGCGGAGAGGGAAAGTTCATCCATGGCGCTTTTCAATCCCCGGAGTTCTCGTTCGAAGGTCTTTTTATCCGACATCTCCCAGCATACCTGGATCAGTTGAGTCTCGCCGGAAATTCTGTGCCGCGCCAGGAAATCAGCTTCATACCCGTCTTTTGTCGTGACATATTCCACATCATACCCCCCGCGACGCAGGTGCATAAATACCATTGTTTCCAGCAACTGTCCGTAATTATATGCATTACGAAAGGTCATGGCATTCAAAAGCCCCGTATCGACCGTGTAGATTTTCGCCGGATTGATGAGCCTTGATTTTTCCGAACGGCTGTGAATGGGAACTTTATAAAACAAAAAAGCATCCGTCAAATGATCAAGATATTCATACAAGCTGTTCTTGGTACATTTGATCGCCATGCTCTGCATCGTATTGAAGAATTTATTGACGCTGAATTGCCCGCCGGCAGAATGCATACAATGGCGGACAAGATGCTTCAGCACAAGAATGTTACTGACCTTATGGCGCTCGACAATATCTTTCAGCAGTACGGAATCGATATACCCCTGCAATACTTCAATGCGAAGATTGCGATCCAGCGTCTGCACTTCCGGGAAGCCGCCCACTTCCAGATAATCTTTTACCGCCTTGCGTAAGATGGAGGCCGTGTTCGCGCCAAACGTTTTTGGGCTGCCGGAAAAAAGCCCGTGAAATTTCAAAAATTCCTCAAAGCTGAAGGGGAATATCTCTATGGCTATCGATCGCCCCCGCAAGCTGGTGGCTATTTCTGAGCCAAGGAGCTTCGAAGATGAGCCGGTAATAAAAATTTGAATGTTTTCCGTATCCAGCAGGCGCCTGATGAACATTTCCCATTGATCAATTCGCTGAATCTCATCAAAGAAAAAATAACACCGGCCATTGCGATGTTCGGGATATTTACCGAAATAGACATCGAGAATTTCCTGAAAATGATTAACGGTAAACTCCAGCAACCGATCATCTTCAAAGTTAAGATAAAGTATCTCCTCTTTTTTTATTCCCGAGGCAATCAGTTCCTTTATTTTCTGATAACAAAACCAGGTCTTGCCCGCCCGCCTCATACCGATGACGACATCCGCCTTGCCCCTGACCCCGGAAAATTCCTTATTCCGGGCTACCGGTTCAGGCAAGTTCCGTTCATGGAAATCATCTATAAGTTGCGAAATTACATTTTTCATGATGCCATACTATCTCTTTTTTAGAGATAGATCAATTGCTTATTATATTTATTTTAGATAAGCTTTCTTTACTCAGCACTCAGAAGGAAAGAAGAAAACCGGGGTCAGATACATAGTCATTCCGGCGAAAGCCGGAATCCAGTTTTTTCAATATGTTCCGGGTACCGGTTTTCGCCGGGGCGACGGATAAGCTTATTTTGCAATTGGCTCAGAGGAATATCGAATGGGTTTAAAATAAATAGGGCTCTGTCCCTGATTAAGCCCCAAACTTTCCTGTTCCCCCAATACCTCTATGCGATTTTCCCGGCAAAACACCTGTGAAGGGCCAAACAATAGGGGCTCTGTCCCTATTTCTCCAGCACTTCCCGTGCGATAGCCAGCGCCCGCCCGGCGCCCTGGGCTGCGTAGCCCCACTTGATGAGAGTGAAGGCGGGCTTCCCGTCTGCCCCTGGGGCGATCTCGATCCCGGTGATGCAGCGGGGATGAACGCAGGAGCCGGTGTTGTAATAGGCTCGATCGGAGGAAATATGGGAACGTGCCCTCTTATTTCCTCGGGGTCTCCCCATCCTTCCCTCAAGATACATCCGTTCCGTAAG
>JALNYO010000085.1 GCA_023229765.1 Syntrophales bacterium
CCAAAGCTATCAGCGACTTTATAACTGCTTATGGGCTAACTGCAAAGCCTTTCGTCTGGCGGAAAAGAGAAGTAAAAGGTTCGCAGCTGAAAAATACTATCGTTAACTTACGCAATTAAACACTAGCTGAGTCCATGCCGCAAATCGTCTGGGTCACCCGGAAAAACGGTTGGAACATTTATTTCAATCAGCAATGGGTGGACTACACTGGATTGACGTTAGAGGAGAGCTACGGCCACGGTTGGAAAATCCCTTTCCACCCTGACGATCAGCAGAGAGCATGGAGTGCCTGGGAGAACGCAACAAAGAACAAGGGCATCTATTCTCTCGAATGTCGATTACGTCGTGCAGATGGAGTCTACCACTGGTGGTTGGTTCGCGGAGTACCGTTACTCGACGAAACAGGGGAAATCATCAAGTGGTTCGGCACGTGCACCGATATCGACAAAATAAAGCATACCGAAGAACAGCTCCAAGATACCCTCGAGAGCCTCAGGAAAGCGTTTGGCACCACCATTCAGGTCATGGTGTCCGCCGTAGAGGTGAGAGATCCTTATACCTCCGGTCATCAGACTCGGTCTGCGGACCTTGCCTGTGCCATTGCCACCGAAATGGGACTTTCCTCGGAGAAGATCGAGGGTATCCGCATGGCCGGCTCCATTCATGACATCGGGAAACTATCGATCCCTGCTGAGATATTGTCCAAGCCTACCAAGCTGACAAACCTTGAGTTTTCCCTGATAAAAGAGCACTCCTTAAGAGGGTACGAGATTCTAAAGGATGTGGAATCACCTTGGCCCATTGCGGAAATTGTCTACCAGCACCATGAGCGAATGGATGGCTCTGGTTATCCAAGAAATCTGAAAGGGGAGGAAATCCTCATTGAGGCAAGAATTCTCAGTGTTGCCGACGTGGTCGAAGCCATGGCCTCACACCGACCCTATCGTCCCGGCTTGGGGATTGATGCAGCTTTGAAGGAGATTTCAAACAACCGCGGCATTCTCTATGACACCGGAGTGGTGGATGCCTGTTTGCGGCTGTTCCATGAAAAGGGTTATAAACTCGATTGATTTTTTTACACCATAGCTTCTGATCGTTTTGTGATCCGGGTGATCCGTAAATGAAGATCAGGGATATGACGAACTCAGGGTCGGCGAATCTCAAGAAATATTTATGGACGCTTGTCCTGATCTGGACAGTAGGCATCATTTTATCTCTGGCATGGAACATATACCAGCAGAGACAATCCAGCCTGAGTTTTGCCCGAACGAATGCCGAGATCTCCTATAAGAAAGACCTCATCTATCGAAGATGGGTTTCCAACCAGGGAGGGGTGTATGTGCCGGTTTCAGAAATGACCCCTGCCAATCCTTATCTCAAGGTTCCCAACCGTGACATCATGACTTCCGATGGTTTGTCGCTGACGCTGGTGAATCCGGCCTACATGACCCGCCAGGTCAATGAACTGGCCGCGGAGATGCATGGCTTTCAGGGGCACATCACCAGCCTCAATCCCATCCGGCCCGAAAATCGTCCGGATCCCTGGGAAACTGAGGTATTGAAAACATTTGAGCGAGAAAACAAAGAGGCCGTTTCCATCGAAATGTTATCGGGAAAAGAATATTTTCGTTTCATGCGTCCCTTTGTTACGGAAAAGGCCTGCCTGAAATGCCATGCCGCCCAGGGATATAAAGAGGGGGATATCCGGGGGGGAATCAGTGTCTCCATCCCGATGGAACCGCTGCGGGCGATTGAGCGATCCCGGATGGCCGAACTAATCCTTGCCCACGGTTTTCTATGGATGATCGGTCTGGTCGGAATCGGCGCCGGGACAAGACGCCTGTGGAGCCAGGCGCTTCTGCGTGAAAAGCTTGAGGAAGAGCTCCTTAACCTTTCGATCACCGATCCACTCACAGGTCTGCACAACAGAAGAGGGTTTTTATCTCTTGCGGAACAGCAGTTAAAACTATCGGACAGGAATAAGCGCGGAGTGCAGCTTTATTTTGCCGACCTGGACGGGTTGAAAAGGATCAACGATACGCTTGGGCACGAGGAAGGGGATAAAGCGCTCATGGAAGCGGCAACCGTATTCAAAGAGACCTTCAGAACTTCCGATATCGTGGCTCGTCTGGGAGGAGACGAATTCGCCGCCCTTGCCGTTGATATAACCGAAGAAAACTCAGATATTTTTACCGCCCGATTGCAGTTTCTGATTGACATACGAAACCTTCAGGAAAGCCGGAGATACAGACTTTCAATCAGTGTAGGCTGTGCTTACCATGATCCTGGGCATCCTTGCTCTCTTGACGACCTCGTGGCTTCTGCGGACCAATTGATGTATGAGCAGAAGAAAAGCAAGAACGGCCTTCTCCAGCACGAGGTCTCTCTTCCAAACAGAATTCATTGATTTTTAATGTTCGCATTTCCGAGTACTTGTAGATACCGTTCTTGTCAAGCGGAAAATTTATCAAACACCAACGGTAGTCTATTTTCAAAGAGCGTGTTGATTGCTGCTGTAGCTTTCGACCGGGTTACCCATAGCCAAGTTCTGCCCGCCATGCTCCGCGAAAGGGCCGCGGGCGGGCAGAACTTGGCTATGGGTAACCCTTCGCTCTCGGGGTATGGGCACAAAAATAAAAACAAAAATCCGCCCCGAAGTGTATCTTAACTCATCGACAAAACTGTCTTGACAATTCGATCCACCTTAATTGGTTGAAAGTTTGGATCATACTCTTTCCCAGATTTCAGGACACCAAAGATAACGTGAACCAGTTTCCCCATAATCGCGCAGACAATCACTTTTCCATTTTTGCCTTTATCTTTTAAGCGGTTATAGAACGAGATCATAACAGGATTGCATTGAATCGATACCAGAGCAGGCATGTATAGGGCTTTCCTGAGCCGCGCATGTCCGATCTTGCATATCCTGGGTTTGCCTTTAATAGATGATCCTGAGAGCGTTTCCTTCGGTGCGAGACCGATGAATGCCACCAGCTCACGAACATGGTTAAATTTTTCCAGATCATCTAATTCTGCCAGGATGTGAGGAATGGTTACCTTACCAATCGCAGGAATAGAATCCAGCAAATCCTTTTTCCGTTTAAGATTTGGAT
>JALNYO010000086.1 GCA_023229765.1 Syntrophales bacterium
AGAGGGGCCGCCGATCCACCTTCCTTACCGAACCGCATCGCCAGTCACTGTTTTTCGACGCAAAATCGATGCAAAATATTCCTTGACAAACAAAAACAGCCCCCCTATACTTCCGAACACTAAAGATAATATCTTATCAATTCAATCAATTATATTCGGAGAGGGGGCTTATATCTTTCAGAACAGTAAATCCGACTATCGGGGTCGCAACTATGTTAGCTATCTCGGCGGGGTGGGCATCCAGAGGACCGAGCGGCTTTTTGTTTCCGTGCTGGCCAAAGGCTCATCCCCGCGCTCCGAGGGAGCGGATGCCCAGGCTGAGGGACGACTGAAGGTGAACCATATGCACTCACGCCGCCTATCTTGGGAAATCTATGGGCTCACCGACTTTTCCGACGCAAGCCCCGATTTCGGTGGCGGATTGATCTTGGTGTATCAGTTTTGATCAGTATATTTTTGGAATAGACATATCAAGATGATTGATGTAGATTCAGATAGAAATGAACGAGCTAAATAAAGATGGTTTTCGTTACCAACCGGATATTAACTGGTAACATCGTCAATAATTTATTCAGAAAGGATTCAACCATGAAGATGAAATATGCTTTTCTTCCCGTCATAGCAGCGCTCATCCTCGCCCTTGCTGCCACTGTCTATGCGGGTGTTATTGAAGAGTTTGCCACTCTGGAACGCGCCTATGTTCCTGCTCTTGCGCTGACCAATCAACCCACCAAGCCGGTATCTCAAGTCCAGGAGTCATTACGGCGTCTCGACAAGGCTTGGCAGGGTTTCGTCCAAGCTACGGCCTCACAGATTAAATCAAACCCTGCCCTTGCAAAAGTCGTCACAGAGTCGAGACAAAAGATATCGAGAGCTGATGCTCTCGTTGCTGCCGACAAAAGGCATGACGCCCATGAATCCCTTGAATACATCAGGACCGCTTTCTGGAAAATCCGCACCGATATGGGCATCGACTATTTACCCGATCGATTCACGGCATTCCACGACCCCATGGAGGAATTTGCCGAAGATATCTCGAAACCGGGCTCGGATCCCAAAAAGCTCAAGACCGCCCTTACCGGGCTTTCAAGGCTATGGAGCGATGTAGAGAGATCAGGGATAGACGCTGCCCTCTTTAAATTGTCCCCCGAACGGGCAGAAACATACGCTAAGCAGGTCAGGAAAGAGCGTGAGATCTTGAATCAACTGGCGGGTCTGATCGATTCAGGCAATATCGAGGCCCTTTCCAAGGCAGCCGTGGCAATGAAATCAAATTTCGCGCAAACCTATTTCGCTTTTGGTGATTTTTCCGGTCTTCAGTAACCCTCTTGTCCATATTGGGACCTGAACCCCAAAGGGGATTCATTTTAATTTTTTCTCGATGGGACAAATTTGTTTGTCTAACTATGATATTGTATTATTCTACTACCTATCTTTATAAAAGACCTAAGATACGGAATCAATATGAGCTTTCTACGCTCTCAGCAGGTAAATAGAGTGGAGGATTGTCTATGGACAAGGCATTAGTGATTGTCGGTGCCGGCGCTGCAGGAGGTTCCGTAGCTGCCGAGGCAAAAAGAGGCGATCCCGGTCTTTCCGTCACCATGATCGAACAAGGGCCTCACGTAGCAACCGCAGCCTGACCTATGCCGTATTACATCGGCGATGTAATCAAGGATGAACGGAAGCTGACGGCGCGTACCCCGGCAAAATTCCGGGAATCAGGCATTGAGGTTATTATCAATACCAAGGTCGAACAGATTGATCCGGTCAGCCAAGTCGTCCGTCTTGATAGCGGCGCCTCCCTGCCCTACGATTTACTTGCCATCGGAACGGGCACAGCACCCCGCATGCCCGGCATACCCGGAGAAGACATGGAAGGGGTGTTTATCCTGAAAAGACTGAGCGATGCACTGAGGATCAAAGCCTACCTCAAGGAGACGGCTTGCCGGAAGGCCATTATCATCGGGGCCGGCTTTATCGCTATGGAAGTCTGCGAGGCCTTCGTGACTAGGGGAATCGCAACAGAGGTTATCCACGGGTAAGCTTCCAGTCAACCGCGGGGACCCGGCATTGGGCCTAATGATTTTCGACGAACTCAAGAAGCACGATGTCGCTTTTACTGCTGATACGAAACCTCGATCTATCGAGAGAGGATCTGCCTACCGGTTACGCTTGAACACGAATCACGGACCCAAGGAGGGAGATATAATCCTCATAGCAGTCGGCGTCAAGCCAGATACGTCTTGCAGAGTCGATGGGCCTGGCCCTTGGCAAATCTGGCGCTATTGCGGTTAATTTCTCCCAACAAACCTCTGTAGAAAATATCTATGCCGCCGGCGACTGTTGCGAGTCCTTTCACCGGATCAGCAAGCGATGGGGGAACATCCCTTTGGGCGACATCGCCAACAAGCAAGGCCGCGTTGCTGGAAGCAATATTGGTGGCAAACCTATGATATTCCCCGGTGTTGTCGGTGCCCAGTCTTTCCAGATTTTCAGCCTGGAGGCGGCCGCAACGGGTCTTACAGAAAGTGAGGCCCGGGTATCCGGTTTTCATCCCGTCAGCTTGATCACTTGGGGAAATGCCTCCGCCAATGCTATGCCAGATGCGAAGAAGATAGGTCTCAAACTGATCGCAGACGGGGCGACGGCAAGGCTGATTATGAACATCAAGCTTCGCTTTCAGAAGATATACGAAGTAGATCCCCTGGTCTGCCCGAAATGTCAGGGGGCGATGCGGATCATCAGTTTTATTGAAGACCCGTCGGTGATCCGGGCCATTCTCGAACATCTGGGACTATGGCTGGTAAGGGCAAAACCACTGCCAAAAGCTCACGCTCCGCCAATACGCCGCTTGCGATCGAAAGCTTCAAACACACGCTGACACTATTTACGGCGACCCTGAAAGCGTAGCTTAATGTTCATAATTTTGCTCAAAAATACCCTCTTGCCGGGTGACTCGGCCAAGAGGTGCGCTGATTTATGAAGATTAAGCTACGCTTTCTCAAAAG
>JALNYO010000087.1 GCA_023229765.1 Syntrophales bacterium
GCCAAAGTTGTTTGCCCATTGGCAGTTTCTTCAGTTGGCGGCTGGACGATAGGAGCCGGATGAGCTGAGAGGTTCACGTCCGGTTCTGTGAGAGCGTGGGAGTGAGATTCCCCTGCGCTACTCGACTTGTTGCCTGCTTTCAGTATAAGCCGGAGGCGGAACGGTTTCGCGTGGAGCTGGTCGAACGTCTGGGCAAGTTTGGGCTTGAGGTGGAACAGACGAAGACCAAGGTTATGGAGTTTGGAAGATTCGCCGTCCAGAATGCCAAGCAAAAAGGGGAAAGAGCCCAGACGTTTGATTTTCTGGGGTTTACCCACTACTGCGGGACAAAGCGGGACGGCAAAGGGTTTCGGATGAAGCGGGTTACTGCCCGCAAGAAGTTTATCGCTAAGCTGAAGGTATTCAAGGAATGGCTGATGAAGGCCAGGATATTGAAGACCAAGGAACTTTGGGAAACAGCCAAGGCCAAATTGAGAGGCCATTACAACTACTACGGGGTAACCGACAACCTGCAAGGAATTAAGAGGTTTGGGGAGGAAGTTAAAAAGCTGCTGTTTAAGTGGCTGAACCGGCGTGGTAAACGTGGTTGTCTCAACTGGCAAAAGTTCTGCGAAATGCTGAAGCGATTTCCTTTACCGGAACCTCGAATCAGGGTCAGGATGTTCGGATTTTCTGTGAATTGACCATGTGAGGAGCCGTGTGCATAAATAGTGCAAGCACGGTTCTGAGAGGGGTCAGCGACAACTGATGTATGGTTGAGATGCTGTGGCACCGCCGGGAAACCAGACGGAAACGGAGAACACAAACATCGACCTACAGCGTCGGGAGAAGCTGATCTACTCGACTACTCTTGACAAATAGAACTTTCGTTCTATTATGGACGGTCTGATTTTCTCAAAGGAGAGAAATCATGTCCGCTCCTTCCGCTGTTTATCGCCCCCGTAATCCACAGTTGTCCGATTATTATCGTTGCGTGGAGAACAATTTTGAGACCTTTATCCAAATCTATGATGAACATTTCTCACGGCAGTACGGCTTCTGGCGGCCCTATGTCGAGCAGGTGATCTATCGCTATCTCGATTGCGGCAATTTGCGCAACGGGTTTGCCCGTGTGAAATGCAAAGACTGCGGCCACGAATATTTGCTGGTATTTTCTTGCAAGCGCCGTCATTTTTGCCCTTCTTGCCATCAGAAGCGCGTGGTGGAATTTGGGGAATGGCTGTGCATGGATGTCCTCAAAAAGGTCCCCCACCGTCATTTCGTATTCAGCATCCCCAAAATCCTCCGCCGTTACTTTCTGTATGACAGGAGGCTTCTTGCCGATTTGAGCCGCTCGGCCTGGGAATCCCTGAAGGTTTTTCTCCAGGATGCGGTTCACGAAAACGTTCCCATCCCCGGCGCCGTCATCGCTGTCCAGAGCTTCGGCGATCTCCTCGGTTTCAATCCCCACTGCCACATCCTAGTAACGGACGGCTGTTTCTATGGCAATAAGGGTATGTTCCGCTTGGCGCCGCCCCTGGAGCTGAAAAAGCTGGAGGCCATTTTCCGACACAAGGTTTTGAGGATGCTTCTGAACAAGGGAAAAATCACGAAGGAGATGATCGCCATGCTCTCAACATGGCGGCATTCCGGCTTCAACGTCTTCTGCGGCAACCGCATATCGCCCACTGATGATACGGCGATGGAAAACCTGGCCCGCTACATCATCCGAGCGTCCTTTTCCCAGGAAAGAATGCAGTATCTGGATGAAGAGAGGACGGTTGTTTATACATCCAAGGACGGCGAGACAACCAGGGACTTCCCGGCGTTGGAATGGCTGGCCGCGATGTGTTCCCACATCCCGAACCGGGGCGAGCAAATGGTGAGATATTACGGATATTACAGCAACGTCTCGCGGGGAAAACGCCGGAAGGAAGGTCTGGATGACGCCATCCCCTGCATCATAGAAACCCAGGGAAACGAAAAGGCTTTCCGGAAAAACTGGGCCAGGCTGATTCAAAAAATATACGAGGTAGATCCCCTTGTCTGCCCTAAATGTCAGGGGACGATGCGGATCATCAGCTTTATTGAAGACCCTTCGGTGATCCGGGATATCCTCAATCATCTGGGACTATGGCTGGTAAAGGCAAAACCGCCGCCAAAGGCCCACGCCCCGCCAGGGAAACATGACGCCCTGTACGCCGATGACAATCAGCTTCAAACAAACGCTGATACCATCTACGGCGACCCTGAATACGCATGGGATGAATACATCCAGTCATAACGCATTTTGGAAAAAAAGGTGTGCCGGAGAGGTATGTCTGTATTGTGCTAATAAAAGCCCGCTTGCCGAGTGACTCGACCAAAAAGTGAGCAGATTTATGAAGATTAAGCTTCGCTTTCTCAAAAGAGCGGCCACCGATCCACCTTCCTTACCCAACGGTATCGCCAGCCCCTGCTTTTCGGTGTAAAACAACCGCAAAATATTTCTTGACAAGCCAAAACAGCCCCCCTATACTCCCACCTCCGAAAAGCAATGTCTTATCAATTAATTGCGCACGAGCTATGCCTGGCAGATCAGCCGCGAGAAGGAAACCGGAGACGAACTCATCAACTCGCCCAGACACCTGGCGAAGCTCAACTACTCCGTGCCGGTATGGGGAGAAAGGCTGCGCACGGGGCTGGAGCTTCAATACACCAGCAGCAGGAAGACCCTGGCAGGCGGGACTGCAAACGGACATCTGCTTACCAATCTGACCCTGCTCAGCGAGATGCTCGCAAAAAATCTTGAGCTTTCTGCCAGCATCTACAATCTATTCGACAAACGGTATAGCGATCCCGGTGGGGAAGAACATATTCAGGACCTGATTGCGCAGGATGGCAGAAGCTACATATTCAAATTGAACTACCATTTCTAGTACCATGTAACG
>JALNYO010000088.1 GCA_023229765.1 Syntrophales bacterium
ATTGGGGCTTGAGAATTGAATAATTTGACATTATGTCCTATAATCCGCGTCAATGTAATTTGCGTAAACTGACGCCTTTTGCGGTGTCTTTTTATAAAGTTACAACTAGCATAAATGCACCTTAAAATTTGGTGTGAGAATAATTTAAACCATTGTTTGGTTGGGCGCGAATTGGCTTTGAAATTCGAAGCTAATTTGTGCCCAATCATATACATACACAGGGCATTTCGTAATCAAAAACTACCTTTTTAGGAGGAGATGCCTATAAGCTTTGGAACTATTTCATTCCCGTCGATTCTACGTTTTTTGTAGACCCTAAACCTTTTCAACTTGATGTATCAGGAGCATTCGAAAAATGGACCGCAACTTTCGTGATGAAGATGAACCCCGCCAAGGCGGGAACCGTGGCCTCCGTGAGGCAGCGGGTGATGCTGTTGGAATGATTGCAGATGCCGGCTTGGAAGCCCTGCAGCGTAAACTGAACACCAGACTGTATGACATCCAGTCCTTGCAGGTTGACCCTGAACAGGGCGGTGGCTTATTTGGGTTTGGTAAACGCGTAGTTGTGCCGGCTGATGAAGTTCATGTGGTGAGCGGGCACGGTATTCATTCCAGCCCAATTGCCATGAAGAAGGCGACCGAAGTTTTTGGTCAGGCGGCCAAAAAAACGTCGGTTTACTGGCGGAATGCCCTGACTGAAGTCATCGCACTGCGCACCATTACGTTCGTGATTCCGGTTGCCGGAGCGAATTCGATTGGTGTCGACGTGCTCGACAAGAACAGGATTCCGTACAACGTCACCGCTCATGTGGTGGCCAAACTGGATGAGACCCAGCCGGAAATTGCGGCGCAGAGCGTCGGCAATGACATTATGGGCTTGGCCGCGAATATCCGCGAAGTGACCGAAGCACAACTTCTGGACGCTGCCGCGGAGATGACCCTCGAGGAAGTATTGAACGATCGCCAGCAGTTGGCCGATAAGGCCCGTGACGAAGTCAATGCAACCCTGACGGGTCTTGGCTATAAGCTGCTGTACATCACGATCGCCGAGTTGGGCGGTGTGGCGTACGAAAAGCTTGTCGAACAGGCACAGGCGACTGTGACCCGGGATACGACTATCCAGATCAATGCGGCCCAGTTGAAGACGCACGAATCCAATCAGGAGAAGGCGCGAACGACGGCTGAAGTTGATGGATTGACCCGGAAAGAAACGCAAGAAAAGAGCCTGGCTGCTGATAAGGCAGTGAAGTCCGCTGAGCTGGACAAGGACGAGACGGTAGCAGAACGCGAAAATGCGTTGGCGCTTGCCAACGAACAGCGTTCGCTCCGGTTGGAAACAGCCAAAAATGAAGTATCTCTGCAAAAAGTGGGGTTACAAAAAGCCGAGCAGTTGGCAACAACTACCGCTCAGGCTGATGTGGCCTTACTTGACCAGGAACGCCAGAAGGCGATCTTGCAGGCAGGTGCTTTGGCTGATGCCGAGCGCGACGACCTGGTTCAGGAGCGCGATTTAACCCGCTCTGCCAAAAAGACCAAGGAAGACGCGGCTCGCTTGCTCGAAGAGCAGGAAAGCACGGCTGACCGAAACAAGGTGGTGACAGTAACGACTGCTGAGGCGAAAGCTGAAGCGCTGAAGATTGAAACCACTGCGCAGAACCAGGTCCGCCTGTCCAAGGCCCAGACCGAGGCCCAGGCTTCAGAACAAGAGGCTGCGGCCAAGGTGAAGATGGCTGACGCGACTCGCGCCGAAGCCGCTGCGCCTGGTTTGGCTGAAGCTGATGTTGATGAGCGTCGGGTGGCTATTGCTGAAAAGCAGGTGGCGGTTGATCGTGCATCGGGTGTTGCCCGAGCCGAAGTTGCACAGCTTGAAGCTGATGCGGAAATCCACCGCCAGGGCGGCTTGATGGAAATCCAGTTGAAATTGGCCCGCGAACAGGCCGAGCTCTTCACCACTAATCCGGCTTTATTCGAGCTGGAAAAGATGAAGCTGCAGCTTGGTCATGATCTCCAGGTCAAGCAGGCTGAGCTTTCAGCTCAGGTTCAGATTGCTACGGCAATGGCCGAGCATATGAATATCAGCGCAAACATCATCGGGGATGGATCCCGCGCGAGCGCGATTATGTCGCAGATGATGTCGATTGCGGCTGGAGCCCAGGTGGTGGGAGAACAGGTGCCTTTTATTGGCAACATGCTGAACGGCGCGAGCAATGGAAATGGGACGGCTTCTGCCGTTTCCACAACCAAGAGCTTGTCCGAACTGCTGGCCGGTGTGGCGCCTTTCATCCAAAGCCTGGTTAAGGAAATGAATCCGAAGATCTTTTCCACCCTGACGGTGGAAGCATTGATGGAAGCCTTGGTGCCGGTCGTTTCCGGCCAGAAAGACCTGGTTTCCGCACTGCAGCAGATCAAGGATGATGCAAACTTCCGTGTGATCGCGGATATGCCCGTGGCCCCCATTCTGAAGAAGATTGGACTCAGCCCGGAAAAATCCGATGACGCGGTCGCTGCGTAAAATCACCTGATTAAGTAAGAAGAGGGAGGCGGTTTCCGCCTCCTTCCAGAAATTATTCTCATATCATTATTTGAAAGGTGCTTTGCTGAGGCAGAACTACATTTATTTTGAGGCCGAAAGGCTTTGAAATTGATGCTGCCTCAGCATCACCCTTAAGTCCACAATATAATGAAGTCTTGCGGATTTGGGAGTGAGAGTAACTTCTAGACCT